>NZ_JBFHKV010001038.1:0-3037 GCF_041595215.1 Stieleria sp.
CGGCAGGCATGCGACTTGGCAAGTCGGGGTGATCGCCCCCTCGCTGCGGAGCAGCGAAACGGGCGGCTGAAGCGCATGTTGGTGTCCAGCCTTGAGGCGCATCCGGGTCGCTGCGGAGCAGCGAAACGGGCGGCTGAAGCCTGCACACCAGCGCATGTTGGTGTCCAGCCTTGAGGCGCATCCGGGTCGCTGCGGAGCAGCGAAATGGGCGGCTGAAGCCTGCACACCAGCGCAGGTTGGTGTCCAGCCTTGAGGCGCACCCGGGTCGCTGCGGAGCAGCGAAATGGGCGGCCGAAGCCTGCACACCAGCGCATGTTGGTGTCCAGCCTTGAGGCGCATCCCGGGGTCGCTGCGGAGCAGCGAAATGGGCGGCTGAAGCCTGCACACCAGCGCGTGTTGGTGTCCAGCCTTTAGGCGCATCCGGGTCGCTGCGGAGCAGCGAAATGGGCGGCTGAAGCCTGCACACCAGCGCGTGACCTAAGCGATGATGTCCGTCGCCACGTTCCCGTAAACGTCGGTCAATCGGAAATCGCGTCCGGCATACCGATAGGTCAAACGGGTGTGGTCCAGACCCAGCAAGTGCAACACGGTGGCGTGCCAGTCATGGACATGGCACGGGTTTTCCACCGCTTCGAATCCGTGTTCGTCGGTCGCCCCGTAGCTGAAACCGCCCTTGGTTCCGCCGCCGGCCATCCACAACGTGTAACCCTTGTTGTTGTGGTTGCGGCCATCTCCATTTTGGGCCGACGGCGTCCGTCCGAACTCGCCGCCCCACATCACCAACGTGTCTTTGAGCATGTCGCGTTGTTTCAGATCGGCCAACAGCGCCGCGATCGGTTGATCGCAGGCCTCGGCCCGCGCGGCATGGTCTTCGGTCAAACGGGCGTGCTGGTCCCAATTGCCGTGCGTGACTTCGATGAACCGCACCCCGGCTTCGGCAAAGCGACGGGCCAGCAAGCACTGTCGTCCGAACGTCCGCGTCGGATCGGAATCGGCGCCGTACATCGAAATCGTGCGCTGATCCTCGCCCGACAGATCCATCAGTTCCGGCATCGCGTCCTGCATTCGAAACGCCAACTCATAAGACTGGATCACGCCTTCGACGTTCGCCCCGTCACCGGCCGGCATCTGGCTGCGATTGAGCGATTGGATGAAGTCGAGTTGTCGGCGCTGTTGATCGGTCGTTCGTTTCGGGTTGCTGATGTCCGGCACCGCCTGGCCGCCTCCGGCATTGAACCGCGCCGCTTGGGCAAAGCGACCGCCCGATCCGCCGACTTTGGTGCCGCCATAGATCGCCGGCAAGAACGCGCTGCTGTAGTTGCGAGAGCTTCCCGCGGGTGGACTGAGCGAGACGAATCCGGGCAGGCTTTCGTTTTCGGTGCCCAGACCGTAAAGCGTCCAGGCGCCCAACGACGGCCGAACGAACTGCGCCGTTCCGGTGTGCATCTGCGTCATCGCGCCCGGGTGCACCGGTTGATCGCAATGCATCGACCGAATCAAACACATCTCGTCGGCGTGCTTGGCGACTTCGGGAAACAGATCCGAGATCCACAGTCCGCTTTCACCGCGTTGGCGAAACTGCCACGGTGACTTGAGCAGCGCGCCACCGTACTTGCCGCGTTTCCCATCGTCGGACGCCAAGGCCGGTTTGTAGTCGAAGGTATCGACGTGTGACGGACCGCCTTGCATGCACAGGAAGATCACGCGTTTCGCTTTCGCCGGAAAGTGCGGCGGTTTGGGCGACAACGGGTTGGCCGCGACGTCCGCCCCTGCCCCGAGGGCGGACGAACGAGAAAGCGACGCCAGCCCCGCCAGCGCCAAGTAACCGAACCCGGCCGAGGTGTGTTTGAGTAGATCGCGACGTGTGTACATTGGATTTCCGAGGTGATTGAGGTTGAACCCCAACGGGTCAACACGATCATGACATGGACTAATTCAGGTATCGAAATTCGGCGGCCGCGAAGAGCGACTGACAAAACGCGGCGAGCGCCGATTTGGGCAACAGGCCCGACGAACTGAGAAAGCGATGCGATGCGGTGCGTTCAGCGGCCGTCGGCGGGCGTCCGTATGCCAAGACGAACGCCATTTCGACACGGTCTTTGGTCGATCGCCCCTCCTGGAGCAGCCGCTCGGCAAAGGCTTCGCTGAGCCGGATCGTGAGCGGATTGTTCAACATGTAGAGCGCCTGGTTGGGCGTGTTGGATGTTTCGCGGGTGCCGATCACCATGCTGGGGTCGGCAAAGTCAAACACGTCCAACGATCGCGGCACGAAGTCACGCACCACAGGCAAGTAAACACTGCGGTGATTGTCCGAGACACTGTCCAGCGAACCTTCGTCATAGGCCGTGGCGGCGAGTTCCGCCATCCGTTGGTTGCCGATCGCCGAGCGCAGCTGGTTTCGGGCCAGCGCTTGTTCGCGCGGATTGCCGTTTCGGATGCGATCAAAGATCGGCGCCAGTCCGCCGCGACGGCTGGTCAAGGTGGTTCGCCCGGTCAAGGTGGTTTGCATGGTACGGCGGATGGCATCGCGGGGATCGCCGAGTTGTCCGTCGCGAACTCGGCTGTAACCGGCTTGGGCAACCTTCGATCCGGTCGGCCGCTCGGTTTCCAGCTCTCCGGCGATCACAAGCATCGCGTCGCGGAGCGACTCGGCGTTCAGCCGTTTCACGTTGGCCCGCCAAAGCAACCGGTTGTCCGGGTCCGCTTCGTGGCTGGCGACGTCAAAGGTGCTTTGCATCCGATAGGCCCGCGTCAGCATCATTTGACGGATCATGGTTTTGACCGACCAGTCCGACTCGATAAATTCGATCGCCAGATGATCGAGCAATTCGGGATGGGAGGGGGCCGTTCCGGTCATCCCGAAATCTTCGGTCGTCGGCACGATACCCTGGCCGAAGACGTGCTGCCAAATGCGGTTGACCATCACGCGTGCGGCCAAGGTGTTGTCGTCGCTGCCGATCCAGCGTGCCAATTCCAATCGTCCGCTGGTTCCGGGCTTGGGTGAAAACGACACGTCGCTGAGTGCGGCGGGCAACCC
>NZ_JBFHKV010001039.1:0-3037 GCF_041595215.1 Stieleria sp.
CGTCCACTACCGCCTACCCAATAACCAAGCTGCGGTGGAATACGATTGACTTCCGGAGGATGCTCGCTGGTGTCGGGTATCCCGGAGCGATGGAACGCCCGTCGGCAACGCTGTGAAGCATTTACTCCCTGCGTTTGACGAGGTGTTAGCGGCAGGGCGCAAGCCCTCCTGTCCCTCATCGTTCCCGAAACACCGGAGGGCTCGCGCCCTACCGCTAAAAAATGCTTCACAGCGTTGCCCCGTCGGCCTCGCGGCAAACGGCTGATCCCGATCGATCAGCCTGCATGTTCGACGCCGCGCGTCTCAGCGCGAAAGCGTCCGATACGTCGTCGTGACGCTGCGAAACAAACCGATCGATGGAAACAGCGGCTCGGCGATCATGTCCAAGTGATCGTATCCTTTCTTGATCGGGGCATCCCCGGCATCGAGGCGGTCGATCACGATCTCTTCGATGTCTCTTGCCAGACCTCGCGTGTCACAGTTGGTGCTGGAATTGGTCATCACCGCGACCGCCAACCCGCGATTGGGATACAGCGACAGATGGCAGCGTGCCTTGGTTTGGGCTCCACCGTGTTCCACTTTGAAATCCAAATCGCTCGCCGTCCCCTGGCGAATTCGCCATCCCAGCGACCAGTTCGTCAGGTCTCCGTTGCGGAGCGACTGCGGCGACCACATGTCTGACTTCTCCGCAGGGCTCAAAATCTCGTCGCCCAACAGTGCGGCCGCGTAACGCCCCATGTCCTCGACGGTGGAGATGAACCCGCCGCCGGCCAGCTTCCATGACACGTCGTCGTCTCGATTGTCGCGCGTTGCGACGCCACCGCTGAGCGTGTAGCCGACCGCCCGTCGTGGAGCCGGATTCCAGAGCGTGTCGGGGCGAAGCGTTGTCATGCCGGCAGGCTGGGCGATCAGCATCTGCGTCAACTGATCGAACGAGCCTCCCATTTTTTGTTCCAGTACAACGCCCGCCAAGTTGTACGCCGGCGTCGAGTAAGACCAGCGATTCCCCGGCAGATCGATCAGCGGGTTGTCGACCCAATAGCTCAGCGCCCATTCCATTCCGGTGTTGACATTCTTATCAGCCGCCAATGATGCCGGTGGCTCGGGTCGCTTCAGTCCGTTGCTGTAGTGTTGAATCCCCGAGGTATGGCTGAGCAGTTGTCGCATCGTGATGAATCGACGGTACCAGGGCACGCTCTGGCCGTTATTCAGATTGCCGCCAACGTAATACTTGCTCGGAACCTTGTAACTCGGGTAGTAATAGGGGACGTTGGTGTCCAGGTCGACGATGCCGTCGTTGTCGGCCATCACCGCCAGCACGCCCGTCAAGGTTTTTGAAACCGACGCCCAACGGAAACGCGTCGCCTTCGGATCGACGAAAATGTCGGCTTCGCGGTCTTCTTTGCCGTAACCCCGCAGGTAAACAATCTCGCCGTCATGAACGACGGCCAGTCCCATCCCGACAACCCCTTTGTCCTTTCGATAATCATCGACTTGTTTTTCGATGTCCGGATCACCGAAATAGATTGTTGCGAAATCCTGTGACCAACCGACCGTGCCGGTGCACAGCATCAAACCGACCCAAAAAAAACGTTGTACCAACATTGCATTCGACTCCCGTACGAAGATGGTGAAGCGTGTTTGCTGCATCGCGAACGTTCGCAACACAGACACGCCTCCCAAGCGAAAACATCGAGCCGATGTGACAGGCTAAACGAAAAACCTCCGAACTCCGGGCCGACGACGAGAGCGATTCCATGACGCGACAAACCATTCTGATAACCGGCGGATACGGATGCATCGGCTCGGAAACGGCCAAGTGGTTGATCGCCCACTGCGATGCCGAACTGATCGTGTGCAGCCGTAGCGTCAGTTCCGCGCGGAGCGAACGCGTGTTCCACGATGTCGATCGTGATCGGATGATGTTCGTCCAGGCGGATGTCAGCGATCCGAAGCGAATGGCGGAGATCCTGCGCGCCAACGAAGTCACGCACGTGGTGCACTTGGCGGCACTGCAAACCCCCGACTGCAATGCCCATCGTGATTTGGGGTTGCAGATCAACCTGGCCGGCACGCAACACCTGATCGAAGCGATCAAGGCCTGCGCTCGACCGTTGGAACGGTTCGTCTATGCCAGCTCCATCGCCGTCTATGGGCCCCGCGCCGCCTACCCACAAGACCGCGTTCCGATGCTGGCGATGCCCGAACCGGTCAACGTCTACGGCGTTTGGAAGCTTGCCGGTGAAAACGTGGCGCGGCTGTTCTGTGGCGAAACCGGAACCCCCACCATCAGTCTTCGCCCCGGCGTCCTGTTCGGCCCCGGACGTGACGCCGGACTGACGTCCACACCGACGACCGCGATGAAGTGCGTCGCACTCGGTTTGCCCTACAAGATTCCATTCCGTTCGCGACAAGATTACCTGTTCGCACCCGATGTCGGCGCGGCGTTCGGCAACGCCGTCCTCGGGCCATTCGATGGATACGGCGCGTTTACCTTACCCAGTCAAACCGTCGACACGGCGACCTTTGTCGACGTGCTTCGTCACGCGACCACCGAACTCGGCATCGCAGACCGATTCCAAATTTCGATCGGCGACCAAACGGTCCCGTTCATCTGCGATCTGGAGTATGAACCGTTTCTCGAAGCCTTTCCGGACGTCCCACAAACCGACCTGCAACTCGCGATCCGAAGATCTTTGGAAGTGTTTTGCGATCAAGTCCAGCGAGGTTGGTTGACGGCCTCCGACGTGACGGGCGAGTCATTGCGGTAGGTGCCGTTGGATTGCGTTTGGAAATGCATTCCCCCGGTAGCGGTTCAAGCCGCTTGCTTGGCCGCGGGCGTGAGATAGGGGAACAGGTGCAGCCGCTTGGTGGATTGGTTTTCCAGATCCCGGCAAAACGCAGCCGGGCTGAGGTGTGATTCGTAGTAGTCGATCACGCCGCGCCGCAGTTTGATGATTTGGCGTTCGTCCATGGTTTCGATTCGTGCCGCGGCGCGACGCAAACCGTCGATGCCTTGGTAGGTGATGCAATTCTC
>NZ_JBFHKV010001040.1:0-3034 GCF_041595215.1 Stieleria sp.
GAGTCCTTGCCAATAGGCCGACTACAGAGGACTCGTCGCCTCGTCCACTACCCGAAAGTCGCCTCGTCCACTACCCGAGAATTGAGCTTCGATAGACGACTAGGAACTTGCGAAGGTTTTGACGCCCTTCGTGACGACAAGAACGCTGAGCCGTACCAGGACAAGTCCTGGACGACAGCGATAAATTACGCGTCGCCCCTCGGGCGACGCTGATTAAACTGGATCGAGTACCGAATTCGACGCGGGCCTAATCCCCAGGCCCCCTCTCCCCCGCCTTACCCTCTCCCGCCATGTCTGTTCGATCTGCATTAGTTCGTTTCGCTGCGCTCTCGACCCTTTCGGCTGTATCCGTTTGCCAAGCGGCCGACGCGGCTCCGAAGAAAGTCACCTACGAAGACGACGTCAAACCGATCTTTCGACAGTACTGCCTGAACTGTCACCAGCAGAGCGACAAAAAGGGTGGACTGGCACTGGACACGTTCGGCTCGGTCGTCGAAGGCGGCGGCAGTGGCGAAGTCGTTTTCGACGATGGTGATGCCGAGAGCAGCCGTCTGTGGCAACTGGTCAACCACGACGACACGCCCGTGATGCCGCCCAAGCAAGACAAGCTGCCGGCAGACAAGTTGGCGATCATTCGAGCCTGGATTGAAGGCGGGATTCTGGAGAACTCCGGATCCAAAGCCAAAAAAATGAAGTCGAACGCGCTGGCGTTTGTCGCCCCCACCGGCGGCAAACCCGATGGCCCCGTCGCGATGCCCGAAACGCTGCCGTTGGAAACCCCGGTCGTCACCTCGCGAGCCGCCGCGGTGACCGCGATCGCGGCCAGTCCCTGGGCTCCGCTGGTCGCCGTCGCCGGCCAAAACCAAATTGTGATGTATCACAGCGACACCGCGGAACTGCTGGGTATTCTGCCGTTCCCCGAAGGCGTCGCTCAGGAGCTGCGTTTCAGCGGTGACGGTTCGTACCTGATCGCCGGCGGCGGCGAACACTCCGTGCTCGGACTCGTTGCGATCTATGACGTCAAAACCGGCGAACGCGTCGCGACCGTCGGCGACGAATTGGATATCGTGTTCGGTGCCGACGCCAACGACACCCTGTCGCGCGTCGCGATGGGCGGACCGCAAAAGATGCTGCGGATCTTTGACGTCAGCAGCGGCGAAAAACTGTTCGACATCAAGAAACACACCGATTGGATCTACGCCGTCGCCTACAGCCCCGATGGAGTGCTGCTCGCCTCCGGAGATCGCTCGGGCGGGCTGATCGTTTGGGAAGCCGAAACGGGACGCCAGTACCTGGATCTTGCCGGTCACAAAGGCGGCATCACCTCACTCACCTGGCGCGATGATTCCAACGTCTTGGCCAGCGCCAGTGAGGACGGGACGGTCAAGCTGTGGGACATGGTCTCCGGCAAGGCGATCAAATCGATCAACGCCCACGGCGGCGGTGTCACGGCGGTCCGGTTCGACCACCAAGCCCAATTGGCGACCGCCGGCCGGGACAATCGGGCCAAATTGTGGGATGCAGCCGGCAAGGAACTGAAATCGTTCAGCCATGCCGGCGAAGACATGCTGGAAGTCGCCATCACCCACGACGGAAAACGTCTGATCTATGGGGATTGGGCCGGATCCGTGTTCAACACTCCGGTCGACACCCCCGATGCCATGGTCCGCTTGGCAGCCAACCCCGAACCGGCCGCCAAACGTGTTGAAGCCGTCAAAACGACCCTGGTCTCCATCCAACAGAAACTGGCTCCGGCGAAAGCGAATCTGGACCAGGCCAACGCTGCGGTGACGGCTGCTAAGAAATCGCTGGAGGAATTGGATCAAAAGGTCGCCGCGCTGAAGAAACAGGCCGCCGAAAGTACAGCTGCCGCCAAAACGGCTGAACAAACGTCTGCAACTTTCGACCAACAGCTGCCGACGCTGACCACCGCCGTTCGCGATCTTCAAGACGAAGTGACGGCGCTGCGTGTGGCATTGAAAGCCGACCCCTCCAAGATGATCGCGGTCGCGGAATCGGAAGAGAAACTGGCGGCGAAATTGACCGACATGGCCAAACAACGCCGAAACCGGATCGCCCTGATCGATGTCATCAAGACGCACCAGCAAACCGCGGCGGCCCGTCAGGCCGAAGCGGATAAACTGCTGGCCACCCGAGGGGAGCTGCAAAAGAAGCTTGAACAGGCCCAATCGCTCGCTCAAGCGGCGCAGAAAGCCCACGACGAGATCGCCGCGGTCGCCTCGAAGATCCAATCGAAGATGGATCGATTGTTGGCCGAGATCAAATAGCGAAGGTGGGGCAAGATTCTTGCTTGCCCTGGGGATCTGTTTGCATCTGGCAGCCGGACGAGGGTATCACATTGTGCTAATTCTCCCGTTTCTGGGGGTTTTTGGGGCACTTTCTTGCTGTCATCGGGTTTCGATTTCCGAGTCCCCTTGGGGACTGATCGCTGCGTCATCTAGACTGTGCGTTGGCCGATGGTGCCAGTGCGGCGATAGAGATTTCCCAAACCGATCCAAAACATTGATCCCGTGACCAGCTAGTCTTATGGAATTGATCATCCTTCGATGCGTTTTCTTACTTTGCGCCGGCGGGGTGTCGTGGATCATCAACACGGCGTTGCCGAGTGACGCAGACATCAATCCCTACGTCGTCTTTGCCGGCGTGATGGGGATCGCCGTCGTCGCGATCATGGGGGATATCTTTATCCCGCGCAAACGCATCGATTCCATCTCCGCGGTTTACTTCGGGGTGCTGATCGGAATTTTGCTCAGCTATATCTTGTGGATCGCGATCGCGCCGCTGTTTGCCCAGTCGTTGCTGGTCGGCAACGCGGTGAAGCTGATCATGGGGATGCTGTTGTGTTACGTCTGTGTCAGCATTCTGATCCAAACCAAAGATGATTTTCGATTCCTGATTCCCTATGTCGAATTTGTCCGGGAAGTCAAAGGCTTTAAACCACTGGTGCTGGACACCAGCGTGGTGATCGATGGCCGAATCGCGGATTTGGTCAATACCGGCGTTTTTGACAATC
>NZ_JBFHKV010001041.1:0-3026 GCF_041595215.1 Stieleria sp.
CGCAATGTCATCGGTCAATTCCGCCAGGTGCGGAATCATGTCGCTGACCCACTTTCCCGTTTCGCCGCGTTGACGAAACTTGTATTGCGGGCGGGCCAGGTTTCCGGCCGGTCCCTGAAACGTCACCGCCGGGCCATCCTTGAGCGGCTGACCGTCCAACTTGATCAGTTCCGGTTTGTAGTCCCAGGTTTCCAACTGGCTGACCGCTCCGGCACAAAAAATCACCACCACACGCTTTGCTTTGCCCGGGAAATGACTTTGGCGCGGCGCGAACGGACGCACCGGATCGATCGCCGGTTGAGCAGCCAGCAAACGGTCCTGGGAAAGGAGATCGAGCAGCGCGATCGATCCCAGCCCGGTCGCGGAGTTGGTCAGGAACCCGCGGCGGCTAAGGAATTGGCGTCCGATGTTGGAAAGTGGTTTCATCTCGTGGTTGTGACTTGCGGAACGATCAAACGACTACTGGGCCCACGGATGGCAGCGCGAACCCACGGATTTTTTGCACCCTGCCATCCGTGGGTTCACGCTGCTATCCGTACGCTGATTTTCGATGGTTAGCCCGCTAAAATTGCTGGAGTGCTTGGTGAAGATTGAATGTTAGGATTGAAGCCGTGTCGGAAGCCGCCAAGACATTCGGCGGATCGCCAGCGGAAATGTGGCAAGCATACTACGGAAAAAACAAAAACTCATTGCTGTTGAACATCGCTCGGCAAAGCGTCTGCAATCCATACTCGCGGACGACCGGCAGCGCGTCGGCCAATTCATCGGGATTCGGTTCGCGATTGAATCCGATCTGGTAAGCGAGTCGGATTTGTCGACGGAGATCATCGCCTGCTTCGGTTTGCAATCGGTCGGCAAACGCAGCGGCTTGTTCGATGGTGAAGCGACTGTTGAGCAAATTGAGTGCTTGGACCGGCGTCGTGGATTCGATCCGTCGCGCCGTGCTTTGCCCCGCGTCGGGACAATCAAAGGCACCGAAAATGGCATCACGCTCACGTCGCACCTTGTGGGCATAGATCATGCGCCGCAGGCCATCATCGGTAAAGGATTCAACGGGCGTGAACCCGGACAACCCGCCGCGTTTGTTGAACAAGTTGAATCCACGGCCTCCCATCGTCAGGTTCAATTGACCGCTGGCGGCGAGCATGCTATCGCGGATCGCTTCCGCCTCCAGTCGTCGCAACGGGTAACGCCACAACAGCCGCGCGTCGGCATCCTTTGCCGCCGCCGACGCGTCATGTTGCGTGGACTGGCGGTAGGTTGCCGACAAGGTGATCAGACGATGCATGTGTTTGATCGACCAACCCGATCGAATGAACTCCTGAGCCAACCAATCCAACAATTGGGGGTGCGAAGGCTCGGCCCCGTTGCGGCCAAAGTCGTTCGGCGTGTCAACCAGCCCGGTGCCAAAGTGCCATTGCCAGATCCGATTGACCATGACACGTGCCGTGAGACGGTTCTCGGGGCTGGCGATCCAGTCCGCCAGTGCTCGGCGGCGTTCTTGTTCGGCCGCCTCAGCCGGCAGCGTCACGTCGCCGAGAGCGGTCAGCACGGCGGGGACCACCGGCTCACGCGGTTGTTCGGGATCGCCTCGATTGAGTCGGTGGATATCGTCGGGTTTGCGGAACTTGCCCGCGAACGCCAGTTTTCCTTGTTCGGCGGATTTAATCTGTGCTTCCAGCGTTTGCTTTTCCTTCATCAAACGGGTTGCCTGCTGCGCGTCTTCGCCGGTCAAACCCGCCGTGGAGAACTGCCGATCCTGTGGGGGATCGGCGTCTAGGGCACGACGGTCGCTGGAATCGGCCACCAGTTGCCATTCTTTTTCGTCCTTAGTTTCAATTCGGTACTCAGTCGCCAAGCGGTCTTGAAACTCTCCCAGGCGATCACGGCTCCAGGCGACTCGCACGATTTCCTGTGCTTCGGCAAACTCCAATTCCACCCAGCCGGCACCGGTTTGAGCGGACATCCAACTGCGTGAGTTTCCATAGCGGCCGTCGTTGATGAAACCTGGTTCGTGACGGTCTGCGACAAGCGTATCGCCGGAGGTCGTGAGTTTGGTGCCGGCGGTTGCCAAGGCAATGTTTTCGCCGGCATCATTGAACACTTCCAGTTCGTCGATGCACGGTTCAAGGTTGTTGGTTGCCAGCACGGTAAAACGCAACCGCTTCGCTCGCACCGAAGAAAACCGATCCACGTTGATCGACGGGGAAACGGCGGCCCGCTGTGGCGGAACGTGCTTCAGCGTCGTCATGGCCTCGATCGACGGTCCGGCTTCCAAGGTGTAGGCGGTGGCGAGCCGGTCGGTGTACTGCCCCTTGCGATCACGGCTCCACACGATCTTGTTGATTCGAGTGGCCTCGGGAAGTTCAAACATCAACCAGCCGCGGCCCTTCTGATCTGACATCCAGCTCCTGGCGTTCCCGAATTGACCGTCGTTGACGTGTTTGAGTTGATGATTCGCCGACGCTCTGCTGCCCGACGCGGTGACCTTGGTTCCATGTGAGGCGAGGGCAACGTTTTGCCGTTCCGCACCGTCGGTGAAAATCTGAAACTCGTCCACACACGGTTCGATCAACCCGAGACTCGGGTGCAAGTTGGCGTCATGAATCGTAAACCGAACATACTTGGCCGACAGCGGTTCAAACGATTCCGTGTTTTCAGCTGCGTTGGTGGAGTACGCTTCCAGATCGTGATCGACGCGTGGATGCGCGAGCGGGACGAACTGGAGCAGTTGTTCGTCGATTTCGGAAACGCGCTGGCGAAAGCGTTTTGCTTGTTGCTTCAGTGCGTCAGATTCGGGCGAACGCATCTCGCGATCGGCGTACTCAACTCCGGCGACAAACGCTTGCATGCTGTAATAGTCTTTCGCGGAGATGGGATCGAATTTGTGATCGTGGCATCGGGCACAACCGACGCTCAGACCGAGAAAGGTCTGTGAAACGTTATTGACGATCTCATCGAGTGAATCCTGACGTGCCAGCCGAATCGAGGGTGCGTCCTTGCCGATCTGGCCAGGCAACAGGACC
>NZ_JBFHKV010001042.1:0-3023 GCF_041595215.1 Stieleria sp.
ATAACCGGCTCAAATGCCGTCTGCTTGACCGTTCTTTGTGGCGAGGAAGCGGCGCACCCGCTGCTCTGCCTTTTGCGGTGGGGCCGCCAAATCGATTCCCAGCGGCAGCGGTCATAACCGTCACAGGCGGATTGGTCTGTTCAGTCAGCGCGAGATTGCCTGGCCGTTGCCCCGCATTGACAGGTCCTGGCGATGAGGCGCACCTCCGCCATCCTTTTGTGGCTTAGGTATTGGAAGGTGAAAACGACGAACACGGGGGCTGTGGTGTCGTCTTTCGCCAGCCCCGCTCGCGCTTTACTGGATCTTCAACCTTGTCGGCGAATCACCCCCCACGCGTTTTCGACTTCTTCCTGTTGGAGGACCGCGTTCTGCTCAGCGCAGATGGTCCCGACACGGCAGATTTGCCCTTTGACGCAGACGTCGAACTTCTCGACGCGGCGATGACGCAGATGCTCCAGTCCGCTGCGCCGGGAGCGTCTGACGAGCTGTTCGGCGCCCATCCGGTCGATTTGGTTGCTTCAGAATCGGATCAAGCTGACTCGAAGACTCTGTTTGAATCTTCCACGACTGATCCGTCGCGTCCTCTCGAAGTGGTCTTCGTCGACGACGGTGTCGAAGACGCCGAGACGCTGTTGGCCGGACTGCGGGACCATTCCGATGACGGCACGCAATGGTTGGTCGTTCGACTCTCGTCGGAAGAAGACGGCATCACCCGGATCACCGAGACCCTCGGCGAACTGTCGGGCGTCGATGCGATTCACATTCTCGCCCACGGTGACGGACAGGGACTGCAACTCGGCAACACACGGCTGGACCTGTACTCGGCGAACGGATACGCCGGCGACATTTCCTCTTGGGCCGGCTCACTCGACTCGGACGCCGATCTCTTGATCTATGGCTGCGATCTGGCCAGCACCGCCGAGGGCCGTACGCTGATCGATTCGATCGCCACGCTGTGTGACTGTGACGTTGCGGCCAGCGATGACTTGACGGGAGCCGAGCAACTCGGCGGTGACTGGGATCTGGAATACACGGTCGGGTCCGTGGACGCCGGGATTGCCTTCGACACGCAGGCACTCTCCCAATGGAATCACGTCCTGAATGTCTACACAGTGACCAACACGCTCGATGACGGCAGCGTGGGAAGTCTGCGTTGGGCGATCGCACAGTCCAACGCGTCGACAACCGTTGACGACACGATCGACTTCGCCATCGCGGGCACCGGCGTACATACGATCAACATCGGCTCAGCACTGACGATCACGGACACGGTCACCATCGATGGCATGAGTGAACCAGATTACGTAAACACCCCGGTCGTCCGGATCGATGGCAATGCCTCTGGATTCAGTGGCATCAGCATCAGTGCCGGAGGAGCGGGCAGCACCATTCAAGGCATCATGGTCACCGGGTTCACTGCTGATGGAATCAACATCGCAGCGGGCGCGGACAATGTGACGATCGCCGACAACTGGATCGGCACCGCGGGGACCGGGACCACCGGGATCGGGAACAGCGGGGTAGGGAACAGCGATGACGGAATTGATATCGCCGGCTCGAACGCAATGATTCTTCGTAATGTCATCACAAATAATGGCGATGAGGGAATCACTATCGTTGGATCTGGTGTCACAGGCCATGTCATCCAAGGCAACACTGTAGGCCTGGATCCCGACGGTGCAACCGGCGGCGGCAACAGCGACGTCGGAATCGCAATCATTTCTGGTACGGGAAACACGATCGGCGGAACGACGGCGGCAGAGCGAAATGTGATCTCGATGAATTGGGAAGGTATCGAAGTCAATACGTCGAACAATGTGATTCAAGGCAACTTCATCGGCACCGATGCCACCGGCTCATTGGATCGCGGCAACCGCATCGGTGACGGTATCGAAATCAATGGCGGCACCGGTAACGTGGTCGGAGGTTCGATAGCCGGGGCCGGAAACGTCATTTCGGCGAACTCAGATTCCGGAATTCAGATCAATGCGGGCGCTTCGGCCACCACCATCACCGGGAACTTCATCGGAACCGATGCATCCGGCTATGCGGACCTTGGCAATGCCAATGACGGGATCATCATTGTTGACAGCGCCAACAACACGATCGGTGGAACAAACGTCTATGAGCGAAACCTCATCTCCGGTAACGGGTTGGGCATCCGCATCGGCGGGGTCGGTGCGACGGGCAATACGATCATCAACAACTACATCGGCGCTGACGTCGATGGCGATGCCACCTTGGGCAACGATTTTGACGGTGTCTTCATCAGCCGATTTGCCGACGCGACGACGGGCGACCCGTCTGGTAATCGCATCGGTGGAATAAATGCCGGGGAAGGTAATCTGATCGCAGGAAACCTTCGCGACGGAATACGCCTCTATTCAAATGCGGGGATCATCAGCAATGCGATTCTCTCCAATGTGATTCATTCGAACACTGGTCTGGGAATTGACCTCGGTGGAAATGGTGTCACAGCCAACGACGTCGGCGATGGTGACAGTGGCGCAAACAACCGGCAAAACTATCCGGTACTTACCTCGGCGCAAATGACATCATCGACCGACATGAATATCATCGGCACGCTCAACGGCGTCGCCAACAGTTACTACCGCATCGAGTTTTTCGCCAGCGCGTCGGGTGATGGCTCAGGGTACGGCGAGGGACAGCGTTATCTCGGCTTTGCCAACGTCACCACGGACGGATCCGGAAACGCCACGATCAATGCGACGTTGACGGCCAACGTGCTGGCCGGAGAGATCGTCAGCGCAACGGCGACCAAGAGCAACGTCAGTTTCAGTGCATTTACCGACACGTCTGAATTTGCTCAAAACGTCTCGGTCACCAACACCGCTCCGGTCGCTTCAGACGACGCGTATTCCACCAGTGTCAACACCACGCTGAACGTCGGGCCGACGACAACCAACTTGGCCAACTGGTGGCAGTTTGACGAGGGAACCGGCCAAACCACCGTCGATTCCGGAGCCTTGGGGAATGACGCGACGTTGGGCGCGACGGCGGCC
>NZ_JBFHKV010001043.1:0-3019 GCF_041595215.1 Stieleria sp.
CCAGGTGCCGGAGAAACTGCGCGCCGCGATCGATCAAGCCAAAGAGACGATTCGAACACGGGAGATTACCCGGGGAGAGACGCTCAAGAGAAACGTTGAAATCGCGTACGCGCGTCTCGGGGCCCACGATGCTGTTTGTGTTGATGGTGGCCGTCGGAAGTCGGGTTGGTCAAAAAATGAGTTGGTCAAAAAATGGGAGGCCCGATTGGGCATTCGAGTCGTGGCGGTAGCCTTCGAGACTGTCGCTAACGCACCGTCACTGAGGAAAACGAAGGTCACACGTACGATGAGACTTTCATTCTTCGACTGCTCTATTTTTTGACCAACCCATTTTTTGACCAAATCCGCCACGGTTTCGTTCACGAACTCCGCTCGCGGACATGAAGAGCCTATTTCCCCTTCTTGAATTCAATCGTCCGCGCGTTTTCGTCGTCGAACCCGGACGGGCCTTCGGGGGCGCCGGGGGCCGTCGCGCAGATCGTCCAGGTGTCATCCTCCAGCGTGTAGATGCCTTCGACGATCTGCTTCTTCAGCTGCTCGATCGGACAGTCCTCGATCCGCACCGAGATCCGTTTCGGTTTGGCGCTAGCATCGATTTCAAACGTGCCCTCGTACCATTCTTTCCCCTCGGGGCCGTCGAACCGGATCTTCTTTCCATCAACGCTCAGCGTCGCCTTTTTCTTGCCGTTTTCGGTATCGATTTCGGCTGTCCAATCGCCCTGCAGTTTTTCCAGTTCTTTGTCCGCCGCACGGGCGTCAGGGCTGAAGATCACAGTGGCGACGAGAAACAGAGCAAGCAATGGGAGTTGAAATCGCATGGGGGGTACCGCAGAGAAAGGGAGTAGGAGTGACAGGGGGCATTGTACCGATCATGCGGCATCGCAATCGCAGTGGCGGAGTTTCAGACGGCAAATTGCGGTGTGCCGGCATCGACGCCTCGCCCCCAACGCGTGCGGTCCCAACGATCGTCCGCGTTCTGCACAGGAGCTGACGTCACTATCCCAGCAGGAAATGCCGCGACCGGGCTTCCGGGCTTTGACTCGCGGCCGAGATTTAATAAAATGCGGCAGTGGAGATTCGACCCGTGGATCCCACGCCCGCCCCCGACACGACGGTCCTGGAGGTGGTTGATGGCCCCGGAATTCTGGCAAAGCTCGCTTTGCGAACCGGACAAGCCCAACCGACCGACCCGCTTTCGCCGCACTTGTGCGTGAGGGTTTTTGATTCTCAAGCCTCTATTGGAGCGAAACGATGTCTGTATGTGGATTTGCAAGCGGCCTGTACGCGATCGGACTGTACGCGATCGGATTTCCCGGCATGCCGGAAATGCTGATCGTGTTGTTCTTGGCGCTGTTGTTGTTCGGTGGTGCCAAACTGCCGGGGCTGATGCGGAACCTGGGCAAGAGTGCCAACGAGTTCAAGCGTGGCATGAACGAGTCGGCCGACGACGATGAATTGTCCGACAAAAAATCGGACGAATAGAAATGTTCGGGCTCAGTCCCTTTGAAATGATGGTGATCGGGGTGATCGCAGTCGTCTTGTTCGGCGGCAATCTTCCCGACGTGGCTCGCAAAGCGGGCGGCATCTATCGTGAATTCCGCAGTCGCCTCAATGAGGTCCAGCGAGAGTTCCGCGCCGCCGAGTACGAAGCGACCAAGGCGCTCAATCCTTACGAATCGTCGAAGGTCGAACCCGACGATGACGAGGAACCTTCCGAGCCGGCGGCGCCCAAGTTCACACCGCCATCTTAAGCCGAGAGAATCGTGTCCCTGCGTGGGAAGCCGTTCCCACGCAGCGAGGCCAACCCCAGCGGGACGCGTCAGCGAGCGGCGCGTGGTTGTCCCGCCTGCTACTTCACGCGCCACTGGCTCACGCCACGTGCTGAGATGCAACCACTATTCCGTTCGCTTGAACAGATCCAGAAAACGATCTTCGAACCGATCAAACACGCCCAGCCGATCGAGTTCGTTCTTCAGTTCATACGCCTTCGAACGGTCATCGGCAGCCTGGCTGAACATCATTTCGATCCGTTTCTGGTCCGCTTCGGCGAGTTCTTCGTCACTGTCTTGCGGGGGCTCGAATGATTCGGACGCGCCGGACTCGTTGGCTTCCATCTTCTCCTTGAACTTGGCCAGCAATTCACCGAGTTGTTGTTCGATGGCGTGGGCTTGTTCTTTCAGCTCGGTGAAATCCAGCGGGACTTCTGCCATCTCGGCAAACACCTCCAGCACCGCAAGTGACGCCTTGGGGAACGGCAGCTGGGCGAACATGTGTGGCATTTCGCCGAGCAGGCAAACGCCTTCCATTCCCTTGTCGGCGGCGGCGGCGAGCAGCACGCCGTTGAGTCCGCCGATGTGGCCTTCTTCCAAATAACGCACTTCGGGGCGATCGAGTTCCTTCAGCGTCAGTGGGTCGGTGGCGGCCCCGAACAGGCGTGATTCGTGTTCGGGATGCATATCGGTTGCCATCGCGGCAAAGGTAAACACGCGTTCGACACCTTGGTCGCGGGCAAAGTCGATCAGCTTTTCGCAGAATTCAAATTTGCCGAGCGGCGGCTGGGCTTCGCCGATGAAGACGATGATGTCACGCTTGCCTTCCGGGGCTTTCCAGACGAAAAAACGGCTTCGCGGTCGTTGCGTTTTTTGCACGATCCCCGACTTGATGATCGCATAGTCGACATCAAATAAACCGTTGGACGCGAATTCGCCCAGATACTGCATGCCCAATTTGGCCATCAGATAGTAACCGGCGCTGATCGCCACGTGCCCCATCCCGGGCCACACGGCGACCAACCATGGACGTTTCGATTTCGTTGCTTCGCTCATCAATTCTGCTCAGTGGGGAAAATGCAACGTCGGGGCGAGGTTCAAGTCACAAGGGATTCAGCGCACGTTGGTGTCCAGCCTTCAGGCGTCTCCACTCGCTGCTCCGCAGCGAAACTGGGCGGCTAAAGCCTGCACACCAGCACACGTTGGTGTCCAGCCTTCAGGCGCATCCTGCTCGCTGCTCCGCAGCGACC
>NZ_JBFHKV010001044.1:0-3018 GCF_041595215.1 Stieleria sp.
CCAAATGGAACGCCCGTTCCGCTGCTGATCAGTACCGAGGGAATTCCACTTTTCACCCTCGGCACGTTCGGCGGTACGGTCAACATCGAAGCCCTCAACGACATTGCTATCCGACAGAACGAGCGCGATCTGCTGGTGTACGGCATTACCTCGCAAGGCGGCGGCGACGTCTATGTGGATGCCGCTAGCGGACGGATTCTCGATGCGAGGATGCAGACGACGTCCAGTGTGCTCGAAGAGGACCAGATTCAGGGAATCTGGGATGATTTGACCTTGCTCGCGACCAGCGATCCCGCAACGGACGCCGCGACATCTGCTGCGAAATCGATCCCGCTGTTTGAGCAGCAAATCGAATCAAACTATCGGCTGTATTGGCGACTGAGAGAAAACGGAACGTATGGTACCGTCGGTGACGACCAGACGTTCTCATTAAACGTTGACGCGGTGGATCTGTTTCGTGAAGAAGCAGCCAACGCACTGACGGAGATCAGTGCGCAAGAGCGAGCCAATCGATTGAATCAAAACTTGGAAAACGATGCGTTCCAAGAAGTGCCTGATGTCACGCCGGGAAACATTTCCGATTCCGACGTTCGGGATTACGCCAAGACTCGCTATTTGGAAGTCGTCGATTTCTTCGACAGCAATCCTAACGCCGAGATTCCAGCGAACTTCCAGATTTTGGCCCCGAACTGGAGGGCACTCCCTGAGTTCCAAACGTTCAATGAGAACTATGCCTATACGGCCACGACCGATCAGCAAGACGCGTTGACCGCCAACTCGGTTTGGACCGAAGAACAATTGCGTTACGCGCTGAATCAAAAAGCGTTGCAACCGTCACCCGGCGGTCTGGTCGGTCTGGGCATTCCGAACATCAGCGGCGGCAATGTGACGATCAACGCACAAGACGGCCTCGGGATGCTGGACGCCCCGATGGTCCTGAGTTTCGACAGCCTATTGAATGGAACTCTGACGACCGAAGAACAGAAAGCTCTGGCCGGAGCGAACAACCCGGGTGACATCCAGATCGGCGCCGCGGAAATCAGGATCAAGCAAACGTCGCCGCTGTTCATCGATGCTTCGGGCAAAGTCATAGTCATTTCCGGTGGCGAAATCTTCTTGCAGAGCACGATGCAGGACTTGGAAGTCGAATACGTTTCGGCCGACGGAAACGTCAGCCTGACCGCCCCACAGACGATTCAAAGTACGGGCGCCGTGTCACCGTCGATTAACGTGACTTCGGGAGATCTGACGCTCGTCGCCGGAACCGGAAACATCGGTACGAGCGCAGTCCTGCCGTTGGAGATTCAAGTTTCGGGCGCTGTCAGTCAGGCATCCGCCGGCGAAGACATTTTTCTTCGAAACATTGGCGGTGACCTGCGGTTCGACCAAATCGTTGCCGGAGAATCGGTCAACCTCTACGTGCCCGCCGGCGGTCTGCAGCATGTCCAGGGAACGGGAATCACGGCCAAGTCTCTCGTCTTCAATGTTCAAACCGGGGTCGACGGAACCAGTGATGCATTGCCATTGAATCTGGATGCCGATGGAGGATTAACGGGGCTAGCGGGCGGAACGATCCACATCGTCAGTCCGAACACTTCGCTGAAGTTTAACAATGTGGTTTCGGGCGGCGGCGACGTGCTGGCGATCGTGGACGGGGATGCCAAGGTCGGTCGCGTTTCGGCAACGGGTACGGTCGACATTATCGCAAGTGGCAACATTTTAGATGGCGTCGATGCGAGTGTTTCGCCGCAACCTGATGGCCTTCCGAACATCTTCGCGCCCAACGCCATGCTTTCCGCCGGACGTGCGATCGGCGACGAGGCGAATCCGCTGGAAACAAGTGTCAGCCATCTCGAAGCCGACACGACCTTCGGCGGAATCTGGCTTTTCAACTTCGGCAACTTGGAAGTCGGTGGCATCAACCCCGGTGCCGGAGTCACCGCGCGGGGCAGCATCGACATCGCGACGTCCGGAAACCTGACCGTTTCTCAGCCCGTTCACTCCGACCAAGACTCCGTGCGATTGGCAGCGACGGGCGATGTTTTGCAAAACGCCGATGTAACGACGGCCGCGACGGCGACGATTCAGCTTTCGGCGGACATCGACGCCCTGGGCGGGGGCGGCATCACGATGTCCGAAGACGCGTCGGTGATCTGCCTCGGCCTGATCGACTTGGACGCCAGCGGCGACATCACTCTCGGACGGTTGTGGTCGGACATCGGCGTGACCGTGAATACCACGAGCGGATCGGTTGTTGATGGCAACGACGTCACGGTTGCGGAAACGGACAACATCATCGCACCGACCGCTGTCCTGCAAGCGGGAGTCGGTGTTGGAACACTTACCAACCCCATCGAAACGTGGATCGGAAAACTGGAAGGCGTCGTGGGTGCGGCAGGTCTTTTCGTTGATGACGCGAACGGTTTGATCATTGGCCGCATCCTTAATCAGGCGGACGGAATCGCCACGGATGGCTTGAGTGCGTTTGGACCGGTGCATGTTTCGACGACAGGATCCATGACGATCGTTCAGGACGTCACGTCGATCTCGGCGGATGTTGAATTGACAGCGATCGATTCGCTATCGGCGACCGAGAATATTCTGGTGACAGGCGGCGCGACGGTTTATGGCGGCGATGACGTGCGTCTGTTGGCCGGTGATGACATTCGTGTCGACCTCGGCGCCAGCGTGGACGCGTTTGATCTGGCAACACTGGCTGCCGACTATGTGCCGGGCGGGAGCAGCGACCAAGACCGGGGTGTCGGTGGCCGCGTCGATCTGTTGGGAACCGTCGGGGCCAGGATCTTTCACGTTCACGGCGGTGCAGATCGAGACACATTCAATTTGAACGGAGTCGTCTCTCAGGGGATTTTGTTGGCCGAGGGAAGAGGCCAGATAGATGACTTCACGGTCGAAGTGATCAACTCGGCTTCCGCGCCGGTGTTGCTGTTCGGCGATCACGCCGCGGTCGTTGATTTGGGCGGGGGTCGGACCGCCATTGAATCGGCACAAACCGGA
>NZ_JBFHKV010001045.1:0-3018 GCF_041595215.1 Stieleria sp.
CAATTGGTCCGTCGGATTCGCCAGGACCGGCCGGAAATTCCGGTGATCGTGATGACGGCGATGGGGTCGGCCACCAATGCCATCGAAGCGTTAGAAGTCGGCGCGGCGAGCTTTGTCCCCAAATTACAGTTGACCGAACGACTGTCCGATACCGTCCGGCAAGTGCTGATGCTCAAGCACGCCGTCCATCCCTACGGCGGCGTCGTCCGCTGTCTTTCCGACGCCGAGTTGACGTTTCATTTGCGCAGCGACATCAATCTGATCCCCCAATTCGTCGACTTGGTCCAACGGACCACCTCGGGGTTGGCCATTTGCGATGCGACCGAAGCGATCCGCATCAGCCTGGCACTCGAAGAGGCGTTGCTCAACGCGTTGGTGCATGGCAATTTCGAATTGACCGCGGAAGTGGCCAGCAACGGCATCAACCCGTCCAGCGACGTGTTTTGCAATCGGTCCGACGAACCGCCGTACTGCGACCGAACCATTTTCGTCCGACTCAGTGTTTCCGGCGCCGCGATGAAATTTGTCATCCGAGATGAAGGCCCCGGCTTTGATGTCGCTCAACTACCCGATGAAAACGATTTGACGCCCTTTGAAGGCGGCATCGGCCGCGGTATTCGACTGATGCGTTCATTCATGGACAACGTGTCGTTCAATGCCAAGGGCAATGAAGTCACGCTCGTGAGAGACTTTCGATCCACCGCCGACGGTTAGCCAACCCGATGGAACTCGACTAATCACCCGATGTGCTGCCACCCCATCATCCGACCGAAGTGATGCCGATGATCAAGCTACGCCGAATACTCACCGTGATTGACGTTGAGACGTCTGCGGATTCACCGCTGACCGATGCATTGGCCATGGCGGCACGCAACCAAGCGGAATTGCATCTGCTACACGTGGTGGCCAAGCACGCGATTCCACGCTTCGGCAGCGAGAAACGTTTGCACCAGGCCCGCGAAAAACTGGTCGCCCTGCAAATCCCCAACGATCAGGTTACGGTCAAACGCGACATTCGACGCGGAACGCTGACCGATTGCATCTCCGGCTATGTCCGCGATCACGGCATCAACATGCTGTACCTTGCCCCGGAAGGCGTCGGCGCGACGGACAAAAAGGAGTTTCGTTCGATCGTCAATCGCGTGCTCGACGTGGTGACCATCCCGGTGTTGATCAAACCCTTCGAAAACCAAGCCCAATCGGGTCAGATCCATCGCGCCGCCGAGGTGGTCGAAGCCCTCGGCGACGAGCCCCGGACCGGCCAGCACGATCAAACGCTCGTCCAGCTGCGTGAGGCCGTTGAAGCGGAATTGCAATTGCCGCGAGAACAAGCCGAACGCCTGGTCGCACAAATGGAAACGCGAGGCATCTTGACCTGGACGGAATCGGCCGATGGCGACGACCCGGAGAAGCATCTCGGACACTGGCAGGTCCACGTGGAGAAAACCGAGGACGCCCCCGCGTCGGTCGAGGCTGCCGAAGATTTCGCCGAAACGACGACGGCGATCAGCTTGCTGCGTCGAGCGATCGAAGCCGAAGCCACCGACATTCATCTCGACCCGCTCTCCAAAAATGAATACGTCGTCCATTTTCGTGTCGACGGAAAGATGCAGCAGTTCTGCACCATGCATCAGAACATCGCGTCTCAAGCGATGAAGCAACTCAAACTGATGGCCAACGTCAGCCTGTCGGATCCCTTTCGGCCCTCCGAAAGTCGCCTGGAGCTGCCCGATTCGATCTCGACCCACGAGGTCCGCATCACGACGGCACCGGTCGCCCAGGGCGAAGCCATCGCGTTGCGATTGATCGATTATGAACAATCCCGCAAACCGCTCAGCGAGCTGGGGCTTTCCCAAAACTCGTTCGCCTCGGTTTACCGCATGCTGCATCGGCGGTCCGGAGTCGTTTTGATTAGCGGCCCGACGGGGGCCGGCAAAACGACGACGGCTTACTCGATGCTGAATGTCCTGTTTTCGGAAAAACAAAACATCATTTCGATCGAAGACCCGGTCGAATTGATCGTTCCGTTCATGAGACAGATCGACGTCGATCAGCGGCATGGATTCACGATGCAGGCGGGGCTGTCGACCATCTTGCGGATGGATCCCGACGTCGTCTTCGTCGGCGAGATCCGCGATCGTGAAGGCGCCAAGGTCGCGATGCATGCCGCGTCCTGTGGAAAGCGCGCGTTCAGCACGATCCACCGACGCGACGTCTCGTCGACGCTCTCGGCGATGCAAGATTTCGAAATCGATCCGACCACATTGGCGAGCAACCTGGCCGGCGTGATCACCCAACGACTGGTCCGTCGACTGTGCACGCATTGTTGTCAGATCAGTCCGGTGACGAAGCAAGAGCAAGCGCTTTTCGAAGCCCACAAGCTGGTCGTGCCGACGACGATCGCCCGCCCCCGATCTTGCGAGCACTGTCGCGGCACCGGTTACAAAGGCCGAGTCGGAGTCTTCGAAGCCGTCGTGATCGATGACGAACTGATCGACGCGATCCAGACTCGCAAACCGGAATCAGAGATCCGATCGATCATCCGCGCCGGCGGGGCCGGCCTGGTACGAGACGCGTTGATGAAGGTCCGTGACAAAATCACGTCGATCCAAGAAGTCCAAGACATGAGTTGGATGACCGAAACGATGCCGATCGAAAGCCCGGCGGAGAACAAGAACGATACCTATCAACGCGGCGCACCGTTTCTTCACCTGCCCACCCGTTGAACCGAAAGCGGACCTCTTCGCGTGGCGGGTGCGATGCCGCCGGCCCCCCTCTGATGACGGCCAAGGCCCCGAATGGGGCAACACCTCAAAAAGGTTGCATAAACTCCCTTTAGACGGCTATACTGCGGATCGATGCATCGCTCGGGCCAATGGATTGATCCCGCCCGGGTCCCACCTGAATCATCCCACCACTCACCCCGGCCTGATCATGTTGACGATCAAGGGTCCTTCCAGTCGCTATTGCGACGGACGAAACCGGCGAAGCTTTCTAAAGATCGGCGGCCTGTCCTTC
>NZ_JBFHKV010001046.1:0-3016 GCF_041595215.1 Stieleria sp.
CAATTTTGCGTTCCACGCCTGGGTCCGCGACAACCTGCTGGCCGGAACCCCGTACGATCAATTGGTCCGCGAATTACTGGCCGCCACCGGCACCGTGATCGCCAATCCTCCGGTCGCCTGGTACAAGCGTGTCAAGGAACCGAAACAACAGATCGAAGACGTCGCCCAATTGTTCCTCGGCGTCCGTCTGCAGTGTGCCCAGTGTCACCATCATCCCTTCGAACGCTGGAGCCAAACGGATTATTATTCGCTGGCCGCGTTCTTCAGTCGCATCGGCCGAAAGCCGACCGATACCGCAGGCGAAGATCTGATCTTTCACCAACGCGGTACCGCTCAAGCGGTCAACATGAAGACCGGCGAAAATGTGCCTCCGGCGGCGCTCGGTGATTCGGTTGGTGAAATCCCGGCGGACGAAGACCCGCGGTTGCGTCTGGCCGATTGGATGGCCAGTCCCAGCAATCCGTTCTTTGCCAAGTCACTGGTCAATCGCTACTGGAAACACTTCTTTCGCCGCGGCTTGATCGAACCGGAAGACGACATCCGCGACACCAACCCGCCGACCAATCCCGAGTTGCTCACCGCACTCGAACAACACTTCGTCGAAAGCGGATTCGATCTGCGGTCGCTGATTCGCGTGATCACGACGTCTAAAGCATATCAGTTGAGCGCGATTCCTAACGATCACAACCTCGTCGATTCGCAGAACTACTCACGCTACTATCCCAAGCGATTGCAAGCCGAAGTCATGCTCGATGCGATCGATCAAGTTGCCGGCACCCAAACTTCGTTCGCCAATCTGCCGATCGGCACACGCGCGGTGGCGCTGCCGGACAACAGCTACAACAAAGCGTCGCCGTTCCTGCGTGTGTTTGGCCGCCCCGAAGCGACCAGCGTGTGCGAGTGCGAGCGGGTGCAATCGGGCAGCCTTGCCCAAAGTCTGCACCTGATGAATGCCGGTGACATCAAATCAAAACTTGCCGCCGGCGGTGGACGCATCAACCGACTGGTCGGCGAGAAAACGTCCGCCGATGAAAAAGTGACCGAATTGTATTTCGCCGCCCTTTCACGACCGCCAAGCGATGCCGAATTGGCGACGGCACTTCAGTACCTCAATGAACCGCGAATCGACGCGAACGGCAAACCGCTCGACGCGACAAAAGCCGAACGCGAAAACTTGCAGGACCTGACCTGGGCACTGCTGAATACCAAAGAATTTTTGTTTAACCATTAGTCGTCCCTCAAGAGTGTTGGTGTGCAGGCTTTAGCCGCCCACTGCCGCTGCGGAGCAGCGACACGGAATCGCCTAAAGGCTAGACGCCAACGGTGATAGGCTTCCGGCCTGTCAATTCCAGCCCATGACAGGCTGGAAGCCTATCCCACTTTTTACGACCATCGATTGGAATTTTCACATGACCTCTCCCCTGCCCTTCCGACCGGTCGCGTGCGTGTGCGTTCTCGCATCGCTAGCGCTACCCGCCATCCTGCATGCCCAATCGGTCTGCCTGCCGGCTCCAAGACTGCTGACGACGATGCCGATGGGAGGCCAAGCGGGAACGGAATTGGAAGTCACCATCACCGGGCAATCGCTCGAAGGCACCGAACAGTTGATCTTTTCGAACCCTTCGATCAGCGCGACGCCCAAGTTGAAAGACGACGGCACGGTCGTGGCCAATCAGTTTCTCGTTCGCATCGCCGCAGACTGCGCACCGGGCGTTTACGACGCACGGATCATGGCGGGGCTGGGCATCTCCTCGGCACGTGCGTTTTCGGTCAGCAACGTCCCCGAAGTCACCCAAACCCAACCCAGCACGTCGCTCGACACGGCGCTGGAGATCGCTGTCGGCTCGATCGTCAACGCCACGTTGGTGGACCGCTCGGTGAACTTCTATGCCTTCGATGCCAAACAAGGCCAGCGGATCATCGTCGATTGCGTCGCCAAGGGTATCGATTCGAAGATGAATCCGGTGTTGGTCGTCGCCGATGCCTCGGGCAGTGATTTGATCGTCGAGCGGCGCGGCGGAATCATCGACTTCACCGCGCCGGCCGAGGGCCGCTATGTGGTCAAGGTCCACGATCTGACATTCAAAGGTGGACCGTATTATTTCTTTCGCCTGGCGTTGACCGAAGCAGCCGAGGACGCCATTCCGTCACGCTTGCCCACCACCCAAAGCGTCACGTCTTTCTCGTGGCCGCCGCCCGGATTGGATCAGATTCCCGCGGCTGAAGAAACGCAACTGACCAGCGATGACGACGACGCGATTGGGATTTCGCTGCCCTGTGATATCAGTGGCAGCTTTTATCCCGCCGCGGACGTGGACACCTATCAGTTCGTGGCCAAGAAAGGCGAAACGTGGTGGGTCGAGATCGCGTCGGAACGTCTCGGTCACCCGACCGATCCGTCGGTCGTCGTGCAACGTGTGGTCGAGGGGGGCGACGTCGTTGATGTCGCGGAACTGGCCGACGTGCCGAGCCCGGTCAAACGTTCCTCCAACGGCTACTCCTATGACGGGCCGCCCTACAACGCCGGTTCCTCCGATGCGATGGGCAAATTCGAGGTCCCACAAGACGGCACCTACCGAATTCGCGTGACTGATCTGTTCGGGGGAACACGCAACGATCCCACCAATCGCTATCGGATGATCGTCCGCAAGGCGACGCCGGATTTTGCATTGGTCGGCTGGGCTCTGCACATGGGACTTCGCAACGGCGACCGCAACGCGCTCAGCAAACCGATCGCCCTGCGTGGTGGTGCCGTCATGCCGCTGGAAATCGTCGTCGTGCGACGCGACGGCTTTGACGGCGAGATCGACCTGTTCATGGAGAACCTTCCCGAAGGCGTCACGGCGACGGGACTGAAGATCGCCGCCGGAGCAACACGCGGGATCATGTTGGTCTCCGCTGCCGACAACGCGCCGCGCGGATTGCAAATGGCCAGCCTGTTCGGCCGGGCCAGCATCGACGGACAAGACGTCGTCCGGCACTGCAGTTGGGCATCGATGAAATGGCCCGTGACAAA
>NZ_JBFHKV010001047.1:0-3009 GCF_041595215.1 Stieleria sp.
AAAGACAAGAAAATGGGTGACAGGAAAATAGTGCCGTGATTTCATTTTCTTGTCACCACTTTTCCTGTCTAATTCTCTTCATTTTTCTGCCCCACGTTTTTCTGCCATCCCCACCCCCCCTCCTCAACGAGCAAACACCTCGCCGCCGTCGCGGGTGATCAGCTTTTTGAGCAACTCCCGATCGAGCTTCTCCATCGTGTGCACGCTGCCGTCGGCCATCAGGTAGGTCAACGGTTCAAAGAACTCCGCCTCTTGATCCCAGCTCAAGTCCTCCGGCTTGGTCCACGGCACGCTGTGCTTCGATTCGATCACGAGCAGCGTGTTGCTGGTTCCATCAAGGAACTCACGCAATCCAACTCCGCCTTCGGTTCCGAGCGCACTGTTCCCGGTGGCATAGCCGAGGTAATTCGTGTGACCGCTGGGTAGGTCTTCGGGTGCGTTGGGGCTGCGATAGACTTCCGGCATTTGATCGAGCAGTTTGAGATTGTTTTCGCTGTTCCAGGGCTCATCAAACTTGTACTGCTCGAACAAGGCGTTCCCCTCAATAAAGGGCAAGATGGCGACGCGCCAGCTGAAAGGCTGAATCGTTTGGTTTCGGTCACCCACCGAGCCTTCGCGCAGATTGACCGAGCCGGGAAATTTGCGGTAGACGGCATGGAAATTGTGAAACGCGACTCCGATTTGCTTGAGCTGATTAAGCAAACGGGTCTGCGGGGTGATCTCCGAAGCGTTCCTTCTTTTCGGAGCGACAAACTGATCGGCGCCTTTTTTCCTCAACTGTTGAATCATCGCAAGCGCCTTGGCATCGTCCGATCCTGTGGGCCGCGGCATGGCATCGATCTCGGCCAAGCTTCCCAGTCTCTTGAAACGGTATTCGCGTGGAATGCCTCCTTCGCTCTGAAGTGTTCCCTGAAACGGCATTTCCGGGGTACGGAGGAATGGATCAAACCCGATCACCATCGTGTTTGGATCCGGGAATCGGCACGTCACCGGGATGACATTGCCCGTGCCTTGATCAGCCATGGTCAGGTGCAGCCCGGACTGGTCCTTTTGCAGCCTGGTGATCTTGCCCGCGGAAACTTGCCAATCGGTCTGAGCATCTTTTTTGGTGACCGCATAGAACTCGGCCTGGTCAATGGCAAACAACATGCCTTCGGGCACCACGCGGTTGGGTACGTCATACGCGGTCAGCAGCCAAAGTCCCGAGAGTGTTTCCAGCACATCGTTCTGTAGGGCTCCGAGTCGGTCGGCAGGTCCTTCGGGAGTTGCGGGCTTGGCAGCGTCAGCGGAGTCCGCGTCGCTGGCGTCATCGTCTCGCAACACCTCCACCTTGGCCCCATCCAGGGGCGCTTGGAACACGGTTCCGTCGGGGAACGTGATTTTGATGAACAATCCCATCAGCAACCCGAGCAACACCCCCAGGAACCCCGACGCGATCGCCGTCGTGATGGGAACCGGACGTCGATACCACGGTTTGCATTGCGTCGTCGTCGACTGCGGTAACGGCTGGGTCTTGGCTTCCAATGCGACGGCATCTTCAACTAGGCGAACCAAGTCATGCCCGGCGGACCATGTCGCCAACTTCGCCGCGACCTCGCCGGGTGATTGTGGACGTCTGGCCGGATCCTTGGCCAACATCGAATCGACCAGACGCACGAGCGCCGGCGGACAATTTGGAACCCGATCGGCGAGACTCGGCGGCGTCTCGCTGACCTGGGCGGTCATCTTGGCGAACACCGTTTGGTGCGTCTGATCCGCAAAGGGCGCATTACCCGAGAGCAGTTTGAACAGGGTGCATCCGAGCGAATAGATGTCCGATCGGCAATCCACCTCACGACCGTCGGTCACCTGTTCCGGTGAAGCATAATCCGCCGTCCCGATCGCCTGTCCCGCCGCAGTCAATTCCTGCTCCCGGCCGGATTGGTAGCGTGCCAGCCCCAGGTCCAACAACTTCACTTGGCCATCGCGGCTGATCATGATGTTGGACGGTTTGACATCGCGATGGACAAACCCTTGGTCGCTGGTGTACTGCAGCGCCGCGGCGACCTTGCGAATGACCTCGCAGGCATCCGCGACGGAGACCGGACCGTGTTTTGCGACCAGCTCGCCCAGGTCCAGTCCGTCGATGTACTCGGTCACCAAAACCGCCGTCCCGTCCACTTCGCGAGCATCATGCGCGGTCAGAATATTGGGGTGGCTCAGCTGGCCGATGGCGCGCATCTCGGAATCAAAACGATCGCGGGTGCGTTGGTCGGCCAAGCGGTGACCGGACAGCAGTTTCACGGCGACATGACGACCGAGTTTGTTGTGCCGCGCCAAGAACACCTTGCCCATCCCGCCGCGGCCGAGCAAGCGGACGATTTCGTACTCGCCGATCGTCTGCGGGATGTCCTGCAACCCGGTGGCGGAAAGTTCATCGGCGGCGGCCAACGCCCCCAACGCTTTGACCATCGCCAACTTGCAATCGGGCTCGTCGGCCAGGCTTGCCAATGGATCCCTCGCCCGCAGCTCGCTGATCAATGAGTCTTCAGCGTCGTCGACCGTTTCCAGTTCGGCTTGACACGTGGTACAGGAACGCAGGTGTTCGAAAAGCTCGTCATTGTCGGCCTCGGGCAACCGCCCGAGCGAATAAGCTCTTAATCGTTCCGCCGTCGGGCACTCGGTCACTGTCATCATCGTATTCTCCTCGTGTTTCCAGTCAGGTTCAAGTCATCATCATGGGAAAGGTCTGCCAGCGGGACGCGTGAGCGACCGGCGGGCGGTAAAACCACGGTCAACACGCGCCACTGGCTGACGCCACGTGCTGGGATACACCCCAGCGGGAAGCGTCAGCGACCGGCACGTGGCAAAAACCACAACCCACTCGCCAGCTGCCGAACTCCGGCATCCCAGCCACCACTGGCGTCCCTTTAGATGAACGCAGGCGTCTGACACCAAATTCCGAAAAAGGATTCGGTTACACTTTTCCCTATGAATGCCAATCCCGATGACCTGCGGCGCCACGAGCAC
>NZ_JBFHKV010001048.1:0-3006 GCF_041595215.1 Stieleria sp.
ACCTTCGCCGCAGACCCGTCGCCGAACGTCCACGAGATCGGTTCGCGACGCGAGCTGTTCGTCGACGAAGCCTTGATCGAAACGCGCGACGATGTCGACTTGGTGATGCATCGGCCGCGTGACGAAGGTCAGGTGCTGGCGTTTGACAAGCCCTGGGAAGGCGGTTTCAGTGCTTATGCGACCGTGATTCGCGACGGCGACCGCTTGCGACTGTACTATCGTGGTCTCGGCGTCGCCGGCCAGGATGGCAACCGGGCCGAGACGACTTGCTACGCGGAGTCGACCGACGGCATCGAGTGGACCAAGCCGAATTTGGGACTGTTCGAAGTCCAGGGGACGCGCGAGAACAACGTGGTGTTGGCCGACGCCGCGCCGGTCACGCATAATTTCTGCCCGATGTTGGATACGCGCGAAGCCGTCCCGGCGGAGGAGCGTTTCAAAGCACTCGGCGGGACCGTCAAAAGCGGACTGATCGCCTGGGTTTCCGCCGACGGAACGCGTTGGCGTAAGCTGCGCGAACAACCCGTGATCCCCAGTGACCAGGTTGCCTATCCCCATTTCTTCGACTCTCAAAACCTGGCGTTTTGGTCGCAGGCGGAACAACAGTACGTCTGTTATTTCCGCGTCTTCCAGGACAAGATTCGTCGCATCGCGCGGGCGGTCAGCGACGATTTCGTCGAGTGGTCGGCGCCGGTGTTGATGGGGTATCGACATCGCGGCGGCGAGGCACCGATCGAGCACTTGTACACGAACCAAACGCATCCGTATTTTCGCGCTCCGCACTTGTATGTCTCCATCGCCGCCCGCTTCATGCCGGGCAGGCAGGTGTTGACCGACGAGCAAGCCCAGGCGATCCACGTCAACCCGCGTTACTTCAAGGACACGTCCGATGCGATCCTGATGACCTCGCGGCCGGGAAGCGACGTTTACGACCGCACCTTCCTGAGCAGCTTCGTGCGACCGGGGATCGGGGCTCACAACTGGGTGTCGCGAACGAACTACCCGGCATTGAACGTCGTGCAAACCGGGCCGACGGAGATGTCGATGTATCTGAACCAAGACTACGCGCAACCGACGGCCCATCTGCGCCGCTATTCGATGCGGCTGGACGGGTTCGCGTCGGCCCAAGCCGATTATCACGGCGGGGAACTGGTCACCAAGCCGCTGGCGTTTAGCGGATCGCAGTTGGCACTCAATTTTGCCACCTCCGCCGCCGGCGGCATTCGCGTGGAGATCCAAGACGCTTCCGGAACGCCGATCCCAGGCTTCACGCTCGCCGAATCTCGCGAGCAGATCGGCAACGAAATCCAGCGCGTGGTTTCCTGGAAATCCGGCCCCGACGTGTCCCCCCTCGCCGGCCGCCCTGTCCGCCTCCGCTTCGTCATGAAGGACGCCGATCTATACGCCTTTCAGTTCCGTGACGGCTTCACCCGCTGATTCAGGCTGGATGATGGAACTCAACCCGCGACCGCTGTCCTTGTGTCTGTCCCTGGTGCTCGCGTTTTGCAACGGATGCGACCGCTCGGCGACTGAAGTGCGCCGCGACGCTTCCGAGGCAGACTCGCAGGTTTTGGGGGCTGATTTGGACGATGCGCGTCGATTGATCGCGACCAAGCAATTCGATGCCGCTCGCGAAGTGATCCGGCGGTACCTGCAACAGCACCCCGACGATCCCCAAGCCCTGGAAATGGCCGGTGATGGTGCGATCCAAGCGAACGATGCGGTTGCCGCGATCGGGTTCTATGAGGCGGCAGCCAGAGCAACAAGGGAAACGCAGGAGGGCAAACCGACGAAGGAGTTGTGGTTCAAATGGGCGGGGGCGACGATCACCGCGGAACGTCCCTTCGAGACGATTGCGGTTTTGCGTGAGGCAGTCCAAGACTATCCCGAGGTATTGGAGATCCGACAGAACCTGGCCAGTTTTCTTGCCCGCGTCGGCTTGCAAGACGAAGCCGCCGAGCAGTTTCAATGGCTGGTCCAACACAAGCATGGCAGCCAGGCCATCCTGCTGATCTTGGCCGACCTGACACGTCCGCAGACTCACGACGAGACGTGCAAATCGGCACTGCGTCGCAACCCCGAAGACCTGCGCCCGGTGTTTTCGTTGGCTCAACACGACGCCGCCGAGTCCGATTGGAATGCAGTTGAACAAGCGCTCGCGGCGGTCGTCAGGAAACACCCCGATTTCTCCCCGGCCGTCGCCCTGTATGGTCGGGCATTGGTGGAACAGAACAAGACCGTTGCGGTGGAACAATGGAGCCAATCGTTGCCCGGGGACATCGAGAATTACTCGCAATACTGGATGGCGGCGGGTAACTGGGCGTCACGTCACGGATCGGTCGACCAAGCGGCGCGCGCCTATTGGTCGGCGGTGAGGGTGAACGAGAACGATCTCGAGGCGCTTCAGGGGCTGGCCAGTGCGCTGACCCAATTGGGACGCACCGAGCAGGCGGAACGTGTCGCCCGCCGCGGCGAAAAAATTGCCGCACTGCGGAGTCATCTGGCAACGCTGAGCAGCTGGGACCTTGATTCCCAATCCACCGTCGTTGAACTCGCGCTGACGCTGGAACAACTGGGGCGACGGTGGGAGGCGACGAATTGGTTGATGATCGGGGCGACGATGAAACAGCATCCCGATCCCGAGTTCGAGACGACCTTCCGCGCGATCCGCGATCGGTTGACCGGTTCGACGCCGTGGCAACTGCCCGAGCAAACGGTGTCGGCGAACGTCGACCTGTCTTCTTTTCCGGCGATGGGTTGGCATCGCTCGGATCGGTCTCCCGCGTCGCCGATGGAGGAACACTCGGACAGAAATCTGCGGTTTCGCGACGAAGCGGCGGCCCGATCGCTCGATCACGTTTGTGCCCTCGACAAGACAGGCGACGCCGAATCCGGTCTGATGATTTATCAATCCGGAGCGGGCGGGGCGGGCGTGGTGGACTTTGACCTGGATGGCTGGCCTGATACCTATTTGACGGTGATGGATGGGACGCCCCGTCGCGAGGA
>NZ_JBFHKV010001049.1:0-3001 GCF_041595215.1 Stieleria sp.
GCCGATGCCCCGGCTGCCGATGTCCAGATCACCGACGATGGCACCAAAGCAGTCGTCACGATCGACGGGCAACCGTTTACCGAATATCGATACAGCGGCTATGCCAAGCCGATTCTGTACCCGGTGTACGGTCCCGGCCAAAAACCGATGACCCGCAACTACCCGATGGTCAAGGACGTCGACAACGAAGCCAGCGACCACCCCCACCACAAATCAATCTGGTACACGCACGACGAAGTCGGCGGGATCCGATTCTGGATGGAAGACGCCGAAGGCAAAACGTCCAAAGACGTCGGCACGCAGGTGCAAACGTCGCTCAAGATCGATGGCAACAAAATCATCGCCAAAAATGATTGGAAGAGTTCCGACGGCGAAACAGTTTGCAGCGATCAACGAACCTTGACCTTCGGTACCGACGGAGACGCCCGCACGATCGATTACGAAGTCACCTGGATCGCCTCCTCCGGTGACCTCGTCATCGGCGACACCAAAGAAGGCACGATGGGCATGCGGACCCATCCGCGACTGCGTTTGAAAGCCGACCCGAAGCGCGGCAATCACACCGCCGGCGGTCACTCCATCAACAGCGAAGGTGTCGAGGGAAAAGAGATGTGGGGTAAACGAGCGGCTTGGGTTGACTATTGGGGAGAGATCGACGGCCAGTTGACCGGCATCGCGATGTTCGACCATCCCAGCAACCCGCGTCATCCGACCTGGTGGCACGCTCGCGACTACGGACTCGTCGCAGCGAATCCCTTCGGCGTCAATCATTTCGAAAACAAACCCGACGGCAGCGGTGACATGACGCTCAAGGCCGGGGAGACGATGACGTTCCGTTATCGATTCCTGTTCCACACCGGCGACGCCGAATCCGCAAAGATTGCCGAGGCGTACAAGGCGTACGCGGAGGAGTGATCGGCGGGTAGAGCCACTTGGGGCGCGCTTCGCGAACCGGACCGTGTTGTGGCACAGGAAGAGGTAGCGGAACGGCGCGAGCCGTCCGGTGACGCCGCAGAGCGGCATGAGAGACCGGAGGGCTCGCGCCCTACCGCTAATAACGGCAGCAAAACGCATCGTAGCGGAACGGCGCGAGCCGTCCGGTGACGCCGCAGAACGCCGTGAGAGACCGGAGGGCTTGCGCCCTGCCGCTAAAAAATGCTTCGCCGCGATACCCGTTCGGGGTCGACCGCACCGGCCAACATCAATGCACGCGTTGACCGGGCAGGGCGCCTTCGTCGGGCGAGAGCAGGAACACGTCTTCACCGCCGGGACCGCTGGCACACACCATGCCTTCGCTCAATCCGAACCGCATCTTGCGCGGCTTCAGGTTGGCCACCATCACAACCAATCGCCCGACCAGATTCTCCGGTTCATAAGCCGCCTTGATTCCGGCAAACACCTGACGCGTTTCGTCGCCGCCAAGACCCAACGTCAGCTTGAGCAACTTGTTCGCTTCGGGGACATGTTCGGCCGACAGCACGCGGGCGACGCGAAAGTCGACTTTGACAAAGTCGTCGATCGTGATTTCATCGGCAATCGGTTCGTCTTTGAGCGGCTGGTCAGAATCGTTGAACGTCGGTCGATTCTCTTCGGCGGCTTCTGCGGCAGCGGCTTCTTTGCTCTCTTCAATCATCTTTTGCAAATCCTCGGGTTGAATGCGTTCCATCATGCGTTGAAATTTCGCCACCGATGTCCCCAACAGCGGCGTTTTACTTTGGTCCCACGACGTGATCGGCTCGCCGAGCAGCGCGTCGCATTTCTCGGCCAGCGTCGGCAACACGGGCGCCAGGTAGATCGTCAGTTGCCGAAACAGGTTCAGTGCGACGGTGACCACATCGCGAAGTTCGTCCTGTCGCTCGGGATCTTTTTTCATCTCCCAAGGCTTGGCGTGCTCGACGAAGGGGTTGGCGGCATCGGCCAGTTCCATGATCAACCGCATCGCGCGGCTGTAGTCGCCAACTTCATACGCCTCGGCGATCGAATCCCCGGCTTTGGCGGCGGTTTCAAACAAGCCTCCGTCGTCGGGATAGGTTTCTGCCAGCCCGGTGTTCTTGGCAAACTTGCCGACCCGGCTGGCCAGATTGACGACCTTGCCGACCAGATCACTGTTGACCTTTTCGACAAACTCGTCGATGCCCAAGTCCAGGTCCTCGACACGCTGCGTCAACTTGGTCGCGTAGAAATAACGCAAGTAGTCTGGATCGGAATGTTTGCGATAGGTTTCCGCGCTGATCAACGTCCCGGTCGACTTGCTCATTTTTTCGCCGCCGACGTTCAAGAATCCGTGGATGTGGACCTTCGTCGGCAACTGCAGGCCGGCGGTGTGCAACATGCCCGGCCAGAACAACGTGTGGAAATACGTGATGTCTTTGCCGATGAAGTGGTGGATCTCGGTCGACTCACTGCGCCACCAATCGTCAAATGATTCCCCGTTGGCCTCACACCACTCCTTGGTGCTGGAAACGTAACCGATCGGAGCGTCGAACCAGACGTACCAGTAGTTGCCCGGTGAATCGGGGATCTCGAAACCGAAATACGGGCCGGGGCGGCTGATGTCCCAGTCCCGCAGCTCTTTGTCCTCGGCCAGGAAGAAACCCTTCAAGTAGTTGGCGGTTTCTTTTTGCAGTGCATCGCCGTTGTCGATCCACTCGATCAGGAACGAACGCAGCTTTTCCAGGGTGACGAACAGATGGACCGCCGAGCGGACTTCGGGCGTGGCGCCGCTGAGCGTGCTTTTGGGATCGATCAAGTCGATCGGAGAATACGTCGCCCCGCATTGGCAATTGTCGCCCGGTTGGTTCTTGTGACCGCTGACCGGACAGGTTCCACGGACGAAACGATCGGCCAAAAAAGTCTCCGCTTCGGGGTCATAAAGCTGTTGGATGCTCTTTTCGGTGACCAGATCGGCGTCGCGGAGGGCTTGCCAAAACAGGTGACAAAGCTCCCGATTGGCGTCGCTGTTGGTGCTGCCGTAGTGGTCAAAGTCGACGTGAAAATCGGC
>NZ_JBFHKV010001050.1:0-2993 GCF_041595215.1 Stieleria sp.
GACGCGCACTTCATCCCCGATTTGACCGATTGGTTGTGCGGGCACTTTGGACATTTCATGATCGAGCGTCCGCCGGCGTACAGAATGCCTCGCGATTCCGCTGTCGCTGGGCCGCCGAAACACCGTCGATCACGGTGCGGTTGATCATCGGATGATCCCCGTGGGTCGGACCGCAATCGCTGTCGGGATGCCAAGCGATGACGAGCAACGGATCATGCGTGGTGTTGAAGCTGTGGATGCCTTCGGGACGAATCGAAAAAATCATTCCGGGCTGCAGTGCCCATGCTTGATTCGGCGACCGGCAGACGCCTTGGCCGCCGACGATCATCCCGAAACGAACCGTCGGATGGGTATGGGCAGTCTGTTGCGTGTGCGGTGGAATATGCAGCAGATTCAAACAGGGGTCGCCCTTGACGGCCGGACCGATCAACAAGGTATCGCTGCAGCCATCGATGTACCGCAAGCGGCCCGTCGATTCAATCGGACCGCCCAGTTGAAACAGCCCGCGATAACCGATTCGCGAAGCGACGAACCCGCTGCCGGATCCCTCGATCCGGCATTCTCCCGGCACACCGAAGTACATTCCGGCGGTCAATCGAAACTCGTGTCCGCCCCATTTCAATGACACACTGCCGCGTTGCACAAACCCGTAGTGCGTCGCGTCCGATCCCAGCGACAGCGATTCATCATCCCAGCCGTAGAGCACCGAGGGGAACGACGAATCCGACAAATCACAGAGCGGTCGCGTCTGTGCGGCAAACAGGGAAACGGCGTCAGTCTGTTGATCCATCGGTCTCAGCTTGCGTGGGTGGAGAGAAGGGATCGCAAACGGCCTTCAAGGATAACGGAACTCACCGGGGGTGACGAGGCACGCACCGAATCGACGATGCGGAGGATCAGACGAGTGCGTTATCTGGACAAAACACGAGGGGCATGACCGCCCCAAACGATCTGAGCCGACTCGCTCCGCCGCGCCGGGCGCCCCGCTTTCGGGATTCCCCTCAACCCGGTGCCAATCGGTTGCCATCAGCCAAGCGACGACCAACAGCTTCTATTAACACGGGGCAATACCGAGGAATAGCGGGATGAATTCACGGCCGATTCTACTGATGACGTTTGTCGCATTGTTTTCGATGTCGGCGATCGGCTTCATTCAGTTGACCGACTATTCCAGCCGTCCCGGCCGGGCAGGACAGGCCCCGCGTCAACTGACCAGCCTGGCAAGTTTCGATGCGTCGTGGACGGCCGATGTCCCGGCGGGCGACATGCCAACGTTGCTGGTTTTCTACCACCCGAAATGCCCCTGCACGGCGGCCACGGTACGGGTCCTGGAACGACTGCACCCGCGTTTTCAACCGACGCTGCGGATCATCGCGGTTGCATATTGCCCGCCAGAGCAGGACGACGCGTGGATCGAGTCTCGCACCACGACGGCACTAACCAGTCTGACCGGCACGCAGACCGTGATCGACCGGGGTGGCAAGCTGAGTGAACGATTCGGTGCCCTCGTCTCCGGGCATCTGCTGCTTTATGACGCCGGTGGCCGGTTGACCTTCAGTGGCGGAATCACCCCCTACCGCGGACACGAAGGCGACAGCCCCTCGTCGCTGGACCTGCTGCGTCGCATCAATGACCAGCCGGACGGCTGCGGACAATGGCCCGTCTTCGGATGTTCGATCGTCTTCGACCGGGAGCCGCAACGGTGAGCGAGATCCGGCGGACGATCGACAGTACCGACACGCTATTCAAAGCGCGTTACCAGAAGGAATGCTTACGCGTCAACGGATTCATCCAATGGCTGATGGTCGCCCAATGGTTGGCCGGAATCGCGTTCGCCGCGTTCTATTCTCCACTGACCTGGATCGGCAATCATTTCGAACTGCACGTGCATGTCTGGGCGTCGATCCTGATCGGCGGCTCGCTATCGGGTTTCGCGATCCTGTGGCTGCGAACCTATCCCACCGCCGCCCACTCGCGACACGTGGTGGCGACGACGCAAATGTTGTGGTCGGCGTTGCTGATTCATCTGTCCGGCGGCCGCATTGAAACCCATTTCCATGTGTTTGCTTCGCTGGCCATCCTGAGCATCTATCGGGACTGGACGATCTTGATCACCGCGACCGCCGTCATCGCGGTCGACCACTTTGTTCGCGGCGTCTTTTATCCGCTATCGGCCTTCGGGATCGTGACCGAAAGCCCCTACCGCTGGATTGAACACGCACTGTGGGTGCTGTTCGAAGTCGCGTTTCTGGCGCCCGGCTGCCGGCGATTGCGAAACGACATCCGCGAGCTTTGCGCGCGTCAAACGGAAATCGAGGATGCCAAACGGTCGGTCGATCTGAAAGTCGAAGAACGAACCAAGGACCTGGTCAAGGCAAACCTGCTGTTGGCGATCAAAACGGCCGAAGCGGAGAAACTGGCTTTGGTCGCCAAGTACACCGACAACGCCGTTGCGATCACCGACGGCGATGCGAATGTCGAATGGGTCAACGAAGGCTACACGCGGATCACGGGATTCGAATCCGACGAGATCATCGGTGCTCCACAATCTGGATTTCGATCCGGCGAACAAACCTGCCCCCAGGCATTGTCGGCCATGCGTCGAGCCATCGAGACGAGACAGGCATTCAACACGGAAATCATCAGTTACCGCAAAGACGGAACGCCGTTCTGGTTGGCGATCGAGTTGCGCCCGATTCCCGGCGACAACGACACCACGCAGCGTTTCATCAGCATCCAGAGTGACATCACCGATCGCGTCGAAGCCGAGCGGCAAAACAAAGTCCTGCAACAGGAAATCGTCGACGCCTCCCGCCAAGCCGGAATGGCCGAGGTCGCCACCGGGGTACTTCATAACGTCGGCAATATCCTCAACAGCGTGAACGTTTCCGCGTCGATCATCAGAAAACAATTCTCCAACAGCGCGCTACAGAATCTGGAGAAGGCGACCGACCTGATTTCCGAATACGAAACGTCGTTCGCGGAATTTGTCC
>NZ_JBFHKV010001051.1:0-2992 GCF_041595215.1 Stieleria sp.
AGTCCCGGCAGCGGACGACCGAGAATTTCCGACAGCGGCAAGAAACTGATCAATGCCAACGCGATCGCCGCCAACGACCCCAGCAATCCGGCGCGGGGAACGACGCGCCGCACCCAGTTGGACGCCGGCGCCATCACCAGTTTCAACACGCCGCTCATCACGATGCACCAAATCCCGATGTGCCAGGTTCGATAGGCGGCATCGATCTCCGACAGCCCCAGCGAATCGACGCCTTGGCGAAACGATGGCCCCAGGATCAACAGGCAGACGCCGAACACGCTGGGCGTATCCAACCCGAGCGGCATGGCCGTCACGTCGCTGGAATTTTTCTTCCGCGCCAACCGAAATGCGAAATACACAAAGGCCAAATCGCCGACCAGAACCCCCAACGCGGTGCCGGGCACCAGGGCCGAAATCGCGAACTCGGTGGGGAACCCGAACCCGCTCAGTAGGATGACGACCAGAAACAATCCGGTCAGATTATCCAACATCAGCCCAAAGAATGCGTTCACATCACCGGGCGTCATCCACTGGTAGCGATGGGCGTGTGGAGCCGTTTGATTTGATGCGTTCAATGGAAATCCATAAGAAAACGTTTTGATGCGACCCTCCGCCTCGCTCCAGGCGTTTTATCGGTGAAATCAGCCTGCAACTAGCCGTTTGGACACCGCCGGCCGACAATTCAGCCAAAAAGCGCTTTGACGAATGGGGCAATTGGCGAGATAATAGGTTTTCAGGGTGCACAAAGATTCCCGGTGCACAGCGGCGGTTTGGACGCTCTTTTGACGCGTGCTGTGGACCGCTTGTTTCCCTTAAAACACTTGTCCGCTCATCGGAACCTCGGCCCATGTCTTCCACCACCGCTTCTGTCCATTCCGCTTCGGCCACCGAAAGCGATGAATTGAGCGACGAAGCGTTGCTGGCCGCCTATCGCAACAGCGGTGATCGAACGCTGTTCAATCAGTTGATGGGTCGCTATCAGCGTGAAATCTACAGCTACCTTCGCCGCTACATCGGCAGCACCGAGATGGCCGAAGACGCGTTTCAGGGCACCTTTTTGCAGGTTCATCTGAAGTGCCAACAGTTTGACAGCTCGCGCCGTTTCCGCCCCTGGTTGTACGCGATCGCGACCAACCAGGCGATCGATGTCCAGCGCCGCAACAAGCGGCATCGGATGGTCAGCCTGGATCGCACCCCGAACGACTCCGAACAACGCAACGCCAGCTGGGCCGAAAAACTCGTCGGCGGAACGCCCGACCCCCTGGCCGCCGCGGCCTCCCAAGAGAACGGCGACTGGATGAAAGAATCGATTTCATCGCTCGGCCAGCCCATGCAGCAGGTGATTCAATTGGTCTATTACCAAGGATTGAAATACCGCGAGGCGGCGGAAATCCTGGGAATTCCAGTGGGCACGGTCAAAAGCCGCCTGCACGCCGCCGTCCAGCGATTGGGCGTGATGTGGGAAGACTCCCACACCCCCTCGGACGATTGAGTAGAATCAACGAGCACCGGCGCCGCTGGGACGCGCGCCAAACCGGCTCGGCCTGACGAACACGTCGAGTCTCGCTGAACCGGTTGAGTCGACTGTGCGTAGGATTCAACAACACTCGCCCATCGCTGCGACCGCAGCAGAGTCAGACTTTCATTCGCCCGCCGCATTTCCTGCCGATGCACGAAGATCTGCTTGGATACCTTCTCGGAGCTCTTGAGCCAGACGAAATGCAACGCGTTTCCGACTGGCTACGCGACCATCCCGAGGGTCGTGAACAGCTCGCAGAAATCGAGCGGAGCCTGAAACCGCTGGAAGAAAGTTTTGAAGCGGTCGAAGGCCCCAGTGATGACCTGCTGGCCCGAACCCTGGCCGCGATCCCCGACGGCATCCCGCCGATGGATGATTCGCCCGCAGATCCTCCGGTGACGCTGACCGATGTCGATCTATCGGGTGAAGCGGGAGCGGGCGGCAACCGTTGGAACGTGATGGATTCGATCGGCGGCCTGCTGTCGGTCGCCACGTTGCTGGCGCTGCTCTTGCCGACGATTGCCGCGGGCAGGTTCGAGGCCCGGAAAGTGGCCTGCGAAGACCGGCTGCGCCGCAATTGGACCGCGCTGATGCAATACGTTTATCGCAGTGAACACGGGCGACTGCCCGAAGTCGCCGAGTCGGGACGAGAAGCCTTTGCCGGAATGTTTGCCATCCGACTGGCCGATGCGGGGCTGATGGACGACGTCGATCAACGTTGGTGCCCCTCGGCTGACCTACCGGTGCTCAGCGATGCCGGCGGTTCCGGTCCGCAGGAACCCTCCCCGCTGATTTCGCTTTCGACATTGCCATCGGTGGAGTCGCTTCACAGCCTGCCGCCCGATGACCTGAAACGGGTCCAACAATTTGCCGGTGGCCACTACGCCTACACCCTCGGTGTGATCGGCGATCAAGGGTTTTCGGCGCCGCGTTTTGAGGCCCGATCGTCGTTCGCCGTGATGGCCGACGCTCCCTTGGAACACGCCATGACGGCGGACCAGCCGGCGAAGATGCGATTCAGCCACAGCGGCCAGGGCATCAACGTGCTGTACGAAGACGGCAGCGTTCGATTCATCCGCGCCGACGCCCTCAACTCGATGCCAGACCATCCATTCTTCAATCACCTCGGGGCAAGCGAAGCGGGGGTCAACATCGACGACGCCAGCCTGTCACCGAGCTGGCGTGCACCGTTCTCGATTTCCCTCCAACGCTAGCGACGCGTTGCAGCGGACAATGCGGCAGCTGGATTGAACAAAACGGTTCGCCCGCCCCGCTACGCGCTTTGCGCCGACCAATCCACACGGTGCCAATCCTCCACACCAAAGCGATGCTCTTATCCCGACGGGATTACAGCGAGTAGCCGGAGGTCAGCGCAGCGCTTAGGTTTGACCACATCTTTTTACAATCTTCATTGCGTCAACGCCGCAGAGCATCGCTTGGAGGTCGTTCCAGCCTCGCCAAATCGTTTGCCAT
>NZ_JBFHKV010001052.1:0-2987 GCF_041595215.1 Stieleria sp.
CGCAAGCCCTCCGGTGCCTCATCGTTACCGAACACCGGAGGGCTCGCGCCCTACCGCTAAAAAATACTTCACAGCGTTACCTTGTGGTCAGGACTGCTTTGCCGTTTCATACGGGCGTCTCTGCCCCCAGCTACGGACTGTCCGATTCGTCTGAACTGAAATTTATTTCACGAATCAACTTTTTTCTAGAAAGGTATTCACCTGTCCTCGGGTTATTAACCGTTGAAGACCCGCGCGGCGACTGCCCGGGCCTTTGTCCAAATCACGACGTTTACGAGCTCTGCCGAAAATCGATGGGGAATTTAACGAGACCATGTTGAATTTGAATCACGAGAAAATAACATCCGCAGGTTTACTGGCACTGCGAATCGGCATCGGCTGTTTCATGTTGGTCCATGGGCTGGCAAAGCTGAACGGTTTCAGCACAATGGCCGACAGTTTTCCGGATCCGATCGGCATCGGAAGCACGTTGAGCCTGGTGATGGCGATCGGCGCCGAAGTCGGTTGCTCGCTGCTTTTGATCGTCGGGTTGGCCACCCGATTGGCGTCGCTGCCGTTGGCGTTCACGATGATCGTCGCGCTGTTTGTCGTTCATGCGGCGGATCCGTGGAAGGTCAAAGAATTGGCTGCAGTGTATCTGCTGGTTTATGTGTCTTTGGCGCTGACCGGGCCAGGTTTGTTTTCGGTCGACCATGCCTTGTTCGGGCGGAAAACGTCAGCATCACTTACTTCTGAGGAAACGGCGTGAAGATGATGATTCGTGGAACAGTACTCGGTTCCACCGTGTGTGCCGGTGCGCTGCTGTTGTTGTCAACCGGCTGCAATCAAGCCCCCTCGGGCCCGCCGCAGATGCCGGTCCCCTCGGTCACGGTCGCTAAACCAGTTGTCAAACAAATCGTCGAATGGGACGCCTACACCGGCCGTTTGGAAGCGGTCGACTTGGTGGAGGTGCGGGCCCGTGTCGGCGGTTATTTGCAATCGGTGCATTTCGATGAAGGACAGGTCGTCAACGAAGGAGATCTGTTGTTCGTCATCGATCCCCGACCCTTCGAAGCGGAATTGAATGCCGCCAAGGCAACCCTACAACAGGCGCAGTCGGGTTTGAAACAAGCGATGGCGGTGCGCGATGAAGCCAAGGCGCGGGCGTTGCAATCCGACGCGCAACTCAACCTCGCCGATCTGCGTTACAAACGCGCCAAGGTGTTGAACCAACAAAGCGCTTCCTCCCAAGAGGAAGTCGACGAGCGAGAAGCAGAATTCTTGCAGGCCAAAGCCGACATCGAAGGCGCCAAAGCGGCCGTCAGTTCCGCCGAAGCCGCGATCGCGACCGCCCACGCTCAGATCGAATTGGCCAAAGCGGGCGTTGAAACCGCGGAATTGAACCTTCAATACACGCGTATCCGAGCCCCGGTAACCGGGCGGATCAGCCGTCAGGCCGTCACCGAAGGCAACTTGATCGCCGGCGGGACGAACACGTCCTCTCTGCTGACCACGATCACCTCGATGCAACCGATCTACTGCGTGTTTGACGCCAGCGAACAAGACGTGTTGAAGTACATGCGGTTGGCAAAATCGGGGGAACGGGAAAGTTCCCGCGTGGTCAAAAACCCGGCCTTCATCGGATTGGTCGACGAAGACGGATTCCCACACCGCGGACACATGGACTTTGTCGACAATCGATTCGACATCGATACGGCCAGCATGCGTGCCCGATGCGTGTTCCCCAATGACGATCAACTCTTGCTGCCCGGCATGTTCGCCCGCGTGCGCATCCCCGGCAGCGCTTCTCGCCAAGCCGTCTTGATCCCCGACTCGGCCATCGGAACCGACCAATCGTCGCAATACGTCTACGTCGTCGTCGATGAAACGATCCAGCGTCGCCCCATCAAACCGGGGCCGATCGTCGACGGGCTGAGAGTCATTCGCGAAGGGCTTCAAGGTGATGAAACCTTGGTGATCGAAGGCTTGCTGCAATCCCGGCCGGATCAAAAGGTCCAGACGGTGGAAGGAACGATTGAAGTCGTCGAAGACGGCCTGCCGGATGATTACGAACCGGTTCCCGAAAGCGAATGGATTTCTCCCGTCCCCGATCCACTGCCAGAAACTCCATCGCCAGCAACCACGTGGCGTCAGCTTCCCGCTCGCGAGTCCACTCAACTGGCGCACGGTTCATCCACTTCAAACGCCGTTAGCGGGGAACGACTGTCATGAAATTTCCCCACTTCTTTATCGAGCGCCCGATCTTTGCGGCCGTGCTGTCGTTCTTGATCGTGCTGGTCGGCGGCATCGTTTATTTTTCGCTGCCCGTTTCACAGTATCCCAGCGTCGCACCGCCCACCGTGTTGGTGCGAGCGTCCTACCCCGGTGCCACACCGCAGGTCATCGCCGACACCGTCGCCACGCCCATCGAACAAGAGATGAACGGTGTGGACGACATGTTGTACATGGAATCGTCGTCCAGTTCCGACGGCACCATGCAGCTGACCGTCACCTTCAAGCTCGGAACGGACTTGGACGACGCTCAGGTGCTGGTGCAAAACCGTGTGGCGATCGCCGAATCACGCTTGCCCGAGCAAGTCCGCCAGATCGGCGTCACGACGACCAAGCAGATCCCCGACATGTTGATGGTCGTTCACCTCAACTCGCCTGACAACAGCCGGGACCAACTCTACATCAGCAACTACGCGTTTCTGCGTGTCCGCGATGCGCTGATGCGACTCGACGGCGTCGGTGAAATCCGAATCGCCGGCGGGAACGAATACGCGATGCGCGTGTGGCTGGACATCGAAAAGATGACCCACGTCGATTTGACGGCCGGTGAAGTGGTCGAGGCGATCCGCAGCCAGAATGTGCAAGTCGCCGCCGGAGTCATCGGACAACCGCCGATCGACGATGCCGGTGATTTTCAATTGAACGTCACCACCCAAGGCCGCTTGATCCGCGAGGAAGAATTTGGCGAAATCATCGTGAAACGCGGCACCGATGGC
>NZ_JBFHKV010001053.1:0-2986 GCF_041595215.1 Stieleria sp.
AACTTGCCAGTTTGGAAACCACCTGGGGCCCAGGTGCGATCAACAGTGAGAACGGACGTCTGATCGCGCACGTGGCCTTCATGACCAACGGTAGCGTTGGGGATCTGGAGTCGGTTGCGGCCATTGAAGAACAGCTGCGGCAAGCCCAGACGTTGCCGGAATCCAACCCCAATCGACTTTCGCTGCCCACCGGATACTCGCTCGAAGCCGTCGGCAGTTTCCGCAACCAGATCGAAGCCAATCGCCGATTGATGTGGATCATCCCCGTCGTGATGGGGATCAATCTTTTGCTGATCTATGTGCAGTTCCGGAACCTGCCGATTTCTCTGGCGGTCTTTTCCGGTATCCCTGTTGCCTTTGCCGGTGGGATGATCTTGGTCGCGTGGATGCAAGTCGAACTCAACACCGCCGTTTGGGTCGGCTTCATCGCGCTGTTCGGGTTGGCCGTGGACGACGGGGTGGTGATGGCGACCTACGTCCATCAATTGCTCCAAAAACGCCGGATCACCAGCGTCCAGGAGATCCGCGACACGGTTTACGAAGCAGGGCTCAAACGGATTCGTCCCTGCGTGATGACCACCGTTACGACGCTGGCGGCGTTGATCCCCGTCATGATCGCCGATGGACGCGGCGCCGATGTGGCCCGCGCGATGGCCATTCCGGTTTTTGGCGGCATGTTGGTCGAGCCCTTCACGTCGTTCATCGTGCCGACACTCTATTGTGGCTACCTGGAACTGAAGATGCGTTTCGGTCTGGAAGATGAACTCTGGCAGGGCGACGCTGGCGAGCGTGATACAATGGGCCATTGAACCCCTCTCTCGCCGTGATATCTTCTGTGTTCGGAGACTGTTGCCCGATCGCAACGATTTCAAACGCTTCACCATTTACGGGATGAACTTTTATGATGCTTCGCATCTTGGCTTTGATCAGCTTGTTCGTGGCCGTCTCGACCGCCAACGCACATCCCGGCCACTCGCATGACTTCAGCGGAGCAGTTGAAACCGGGATCGCGCACCCTTGGACCGGAATCGATCACCTGATGGCGATGGTGTTGGTCGGGGTGATGGCGACGCAATGCGGGCTGCGTCGTCGCTGGATGCTTCCGGCGTTGTTTTGTGGGGCGATGGCGGTCGCGAGCGTGACCGGGCAGGCAATCGGACCGATTTTCCGGCTGGATCTTGGACTCGCGATCGCCCTGATCGCGTTGGGAGTCTGCTTGGTCCGCCGATTCCACCACGCGATGTTGCCAGCCATTGTGACCCTCTGCGGCGGCTTGCACGGGTTTGCCCACGGCGCCGGATGGGGCGCGGGCGATGTCTCGATGCCATACCTCGCCGGCATGGTCCTGGGCACCACCGTGCTGCATCTGGTCGGCATGGGAATCGGAACTGCATTCAACCAGACAACGTCTCGATCAACCTGGGTGCGTGGGACCGGCACGATCGCCTGCGCCGTCGGTGTCGCATTGCTCCTCGGCACCGTTTGACTAGACCGTCAACAAGCGGCGTAAGCTTCCAGCTTGCGAATTCGTCAGCTGCCAGCTTAGACCGCTTATGTCCGCTCGTTTCTTCGCAGGCCTTCGGGAGATCGACGAATCGTGTCGCAAGCAAACGCCGATGAAGAAACACGTTGCGCGGCTTACCTGAAAGCGGTCGGCGATCCGCTCCGAATTCGCATCGTGCGGGCGCTGCAAGTCGGAGCATTGAGCGTTTCCGATCTCGCCGAGCTGTTGGACCAAGAGATCGGCGTTGTTTCGCACCATCTCAGGGTGCTCTACCACGCGGACATCGTCCAGACCCGCCGTGACGGCAAGTACATCTACTATTCCCTCAACAACCAGTTTCTCGACGCGGGTCGACGCAAACGCAATCGCGTGCTCGATTTCGGCTGCTGCCGTTTGGATGTCGGCCAGTCGCCGGCGGACTGAACCACCACACCGGGCAACGCTGTGAAGCATTTTTTAGCGGTAGGGCGCGAGCCCTCCGGTGTTTCGGGAACGATGAGAGACCGGAGGGCTTGCGCCCTGCCGCTAACACCTCGTCAAACGCAGGGAATCAATGCTTCACAGCGTTGCACACCGGTGATCGGCGTCGCTTGACGGACATTCTAACGTTCATCAGAATGTTGGGGCGTGAACACCAGCCGTGACATGTTTGGCCCTCGGCAAAACCCTTCGTACCCAGCGACAGCGACGATGACGTCTCCCATTCGGTTTATCATGATCGGCGGCTTCCTCGGCGCCGGCAAAACCACCTTGATCTCCGGCTTGGCGCGGTATTACCAGGCTCAGGGAAAACATGTCTGTGTGGTGACCAATGACCAGGCCGCCGGATTGGTCGACACGGAACTGCTGCGCAGCCAAGGTCTGAATGTCAACGAAGTGGCCGGGTCATGTTTTTGTTGCAATTTCCATGGCTTGACCGACGCCATCGAAGCCTTTGAAACCCATCAGCGGCCCGACATCATCCTCGCCGAACCGGTCGGCAGTTGCACCGACCTGATCGCCACGATTGCGATCCCGATGATGGAGCAACTCGGTGAGAAGTTTGTTCACAGTCCGTACGCGGTCATTTTGAAACCGAGTCACGGGCTGAAGATCTTGACCGGTGGCCAGGGACGAGGTTTTTCGGAAAAGGCCGAATACATCTTTCGCAAGCAACTCGAAGAGTCCGAGTTGATTTTGATCAACCGCATCGATGAATTGACTCCCCAGCAGCAAACCCTGTTGCGGGACTGTGTCGAAGAGCAGTATCCCGGTCGGCCGGTGATTTTTCTTTCGGCCAAGACCGGCGAAAACTTGGAGGCGGTTTGCCAGTCGCTGGCCGGTGACGCGGCGGCGCGTGAACAGTTGATGGACGTGGATTATGACGTCTACGCCGAAGGGGAAGCGGAATTGGGTTGGCTCAATGCGACCGTTTCCTTGACCTGCAGCGATCCAATGCCGATCGATGGCGTCGTCATGCGGATTGTCGACTTGATTCGAACG
>NZ_JBFHKV010001054.1:0-2982 GCF_041595215.1 Stieleria sp.
GGTGGAAGAAGCGATTCGCTCGATCAACGGGATCAAAAAAGTCACCTCGATCGCCAGAGAAGGCGGTGCGTACGTGCTCGCCGAACTGCGATCAGACGTCAAGAACGTCCAAAAGGTGATGTCGGAAATCGATCGTGAAGTCGATCGCATCCCGAGCTTTCCGGAGTTGGCCGAAGATCCGCAAATCCAGCAGATCACGTTCCGCGACGCCGCCATCCGCATCGGGATCATCGGCCCCCAAGACCGCTCGCAGGAAGCGGAACTAAAGCTGCGGGAAATCGCCGAAGGCATTCGCGATGATGTCTTGATGCTGCCGACCGTCTCGTCATCGTCCATCATGGGCACGCGGCCGTACCAGATCGATGTGGAAATCTCCGAGTCGACGCTCCGCAGCCATGACCTCACGCTGAACCAGGTCGCTGACATTCTGCGCGCCCACAACGTGGAACTTCCTGGCGGGCAATTGAAAACCGAAGGCCAGGAGATCCTGTTGCGGGCGAAGAACAAGGGCCGCGTCGGCGAGGAGATCAAACGCTTGCCGATCGTTACTCGTGCCGACGGGGTCGTGTTGACCATTGGCGACCTGGGTAACGTGAAAGATGAATTCGAAGATTCCACGATGGTCGGTGAAATCAACGGCGAACCGGCGATGGTCGTCAACGTCGAACGCTCCAAAAGTGAAGACCTGTTGGCGATGGTCAACGATGTCCGCACTTACGTGGCCGACAAGACGTTGCCGGCGGGGTACCGCTTTGAGATTTGGAGTGACACCAGCACGGAGGTCCGCGGGCGATTGGACCTGTTGCGACGCAACGGGTTGCAAGGGTTGCTGCTCGTGTTTCTGGTGCTGACATTGTTTCTGGAGATGCGACTGGCAGTTTGGGTCGCGCTCGGGATCCCCGTTTCCATCTTGGGTGCCGGTGCGGCGCTGGCCCTGGGCGACCAGACCCTCAACATGTTGTCGCTGTTCAGCTTTCTCGTCGCGTTGGGGATCGTGGTTGACGATGCGATCGTGATCGGCGAGAACATTTACGCGCACCGCCAGATGGGCAAGTCGCGCAAACAGGCGGCGATCGACGGTACGATCGAAGTGTTTCCTTCCGTCACCGCTTCGGTCATGACCACGGTCATCGCCTTCGCACCAATGTTTTTCGTGTCGGGGGTGATGGGGAAATTCATGGCCGTGATCCCCTTTGCCGTGATCGCGATGCTGGTGATTTCGTTGTGGGAAAGCATTTTCGTGCTGCCGAGTCACCTCGCGCATTCGCACACCGGATTTTTTCGCGTGCTGGAAATTGTCACCTACCCGCTGCGACCGCTGGGATTGCTCTTGGCGTGGCTCGGCGAACGCTTCGCCGCCGGATTGAATTTTGTCTGCAATCGCCTCTACGTGCCCGCACTCCGGTTCAGCTTGCATTATCCGATGATCCCGATCGCCGTCTCGATCATGATGGCGTTGGGAACGTGGGGGATGATTCGCGGCGGGATCGTCCCCTCGATCTTGTTTCCCAAATCGGACAACAACTTCTTACAGGCCATCATCGTGTTTCCCGACGGAACCCCCGCGATCGAAACCGATCGGGCGACGCGGGAGATGGAACGTGCGCTGCGCCGAGTCAGCCAACGAGTTGCCAAGGCACGGGCGGCGGAGGACGGTATCGACATCAAGACCCTCTATCCGGGCAGCAACGACGTGATCGCCGGTCCCGTCCGGCTGACGTATCGCGAAGTCGGGAACACAACCAACACGCAAAACCCTGCCGGCGGCGGCGGTTCGGGAAGCAACGTCGGGCAGATCTTTGCGGAACTGCACGACACCAACATTCGAAACATCCACAGCAAGGATCTACTCGCGATGTGGCGGGCCGAGGCTGGTGAGTTTGCCGGGGTGGAAAGCGTGACGTACGGCAGCGTCGGAGTCGGCCCGGGCGGCAAGGCGATCGAGTTCAAATTGCTGGCCGACAGCGACGATGAAGATCAATTGCTGCAGGCCACCGACGCGGTCAAAGCAAAGCTGGCCACCTACGACGGTGTGTTCGACATCGCTGACGACAACACGCCCGGAAAATGGGAGTTTCAGTTTCGCGTCAAAGACAGCGCGCTGGCGACGGGAATCACGCCGACCGATCTGGGCAACACGGTTCGCGACACGTACTTCGGCGCCGAAGCGATGCGTTTGCAACGTGGGCGGCATGAAGTCAAGTTGATGGTCCGGTACCCGCAAGAAGAACGCCGCTCGCTGGTGAATTTTCGTGAGATTCGTGTCCGCGACCCCGCCGGAAACGAGCACCCGATCGAAGAACTCGCCGAAGTCACGCTCAAACGAGGCTTTTCAGAAATCAATCGAGTCGACCAGATGCGTTCGGTCACCGTCAGCGCGGACTTGGATTGGAAAACCGCCAACTCGTCGCTGATCATCGCGGACTTGCAGGCAAACTATTTACCCGCGATGGCGAAGCAGTTTCCGGGGGTTCAAGTGCGTTGGGAAGGCCAAGCGGAACAGAGTCGCGAGTCGGTCGGCAGCCTGAAGGTGGGTTTTGGAATCGCCATCATCGCGATGTACGTGTTGCTTGTGGTGCAATTTCGGTCGTACGTCCAGCCGATCTTGATCCTGATGATCGTGCCCTTTGGGATGATCGGAGCCATCTGGGGGCACGCAATTCTGGGGCTTCCCCTGACGCTGTTCAGCATGTTCGGCCTGGTCGCCTTGTCGGGAGTGGTCATCAACGACTCGATCGTGCTGATCGATTTCATCAACGTACGGGTCCGCGAAGGCCATCCGCCGATGGAAGCGGTCGCCGATGCGGGCCAGCGTCGCTTTCGGCCAATCTTGCTGACCAGTCTGACCACGATCGCGGGGTTGATCCCCTTGATGCTCGAACGTTCGTTCCAGGCCCAATTGCTGATCCCGATGGCCGCCTCGTTGGCGTTCGGGCTGAGTCTGGCGACCTTCTTGGTGCTGTTCCTCGTTCCCGTGTTCTA
>NZ_JBFHKV010001055.1:0-2974 GCF_041595215.1 Stieleria sp.
CAAGCGTTGAGTCAACAACTTTCGCTCGTCCTCCACGCACCATAAATCGTGCTGCGTATCGTCAAGATCACCGACGGTCATGTTGTGAATCGAGTGGGAGAAAAACTGAACCGATGTCGGTCTGGGCTCGTAAGAAAACTGCATCGGGCGCGTCGAATCGTTCGACCTCGTCTGCGTGTGTTTCGTCTGTCTTTCGAAGGGTCTCGCGATGGCTGGTGACTTGTCGAGTGAATCATCGAAGTCCTCGGCAACCCCATTCGGAGATTCCGGCGACGTTTCCCCCGTCGAAGCCGAATTGGTGCGGCCGGTGCTGAGGCGTGAGGTCGTCGCTGTCGCTCTTTGGACGCTGATTGCGGATCTGTTGATCTTTCGCGCCTACGGATTCAGCGGACCTGGTTTGTTCTTTGGGCTCGTGCCGCTGTTGTTCTTCATTGGCTGCGATGAACTCCGCCGCGGACCAACTTGGAAGTTGACTGTCGCTTTTCTACTGCTGGTTGCCGTTCGTCTGATTTGGTCCGGTTCCGGATGGACGATCTTTTCGGGTGTCGTGCTTGTGGTGGCGCTCGCGATGTCGGCGGCTTGACCAATGCGGACGTACGCGTCAACGACGGCAGCAAAACAGAAGCATGACGCAAGCGGACGAACGACCGTATGCACTGAAGTCGGCGGACAGCTGATTACGATTTGGCACCACCCACAAGATACGCGGGACAACGATGGGCAATGTAACTACTAGAAAAATTTGCGGGGGGGGCCCTGCGATTTGTGGTGGGCACCGTTTGACGTGTGGACGGTCTTGTTTTGCCGCCTACGCCCCTGGTACGACTCCGAGCCGCGGAGGAGAACCAGGCTCGATCAGCCGCTGATGCTTCTTCCCGTAGGAGTCATGGCCTCCATCCTTCAATGAGTCGGGAATGACGTTGGTCTTTGGCATCGATGCACCGAGTTTTTTTGAGATTCGCTCGTGGCTCCTGAGGCTCTTGGAGGTGTTGGAGTACCAGCCTGTCGTCGACGTTTCTTCACGCGCTCGCTGCAGGAACGGGCCGAGAGCTGCCGTCAAAGGATCGGCCTCAGGCTTACTTGGTTTGCCGTGCTTGCCTCGTCCCATTTCGGCGATTTTGGCCCGTCCGAGGATCAAGGTGCCGATGAATGCCCTCGCTGCGTGCTTAGGGTGCCGAACGGGCGCAGCAGTGATTCACACCCGTTGTCTTGCCGAGCCTGCCATTGTGGGTTAGCAGGAACACCCCTAGTCTGTCTTCCGCAATGCCGGTCAATCGGGGCCAACCAGACGGCCGCTCAATTCTTGGGAGAGAACAGTGAAAGACGATGCGATACGGATTCTTCGCCTTCTGTTGGCTGTCCTTGCGGTGACCACCTCCGCGTCTACTTTGCACGCCGACCCCGATCCCGTGGCGAACACCGTCTCCGGCAGCGTGGCGGATATCAACCACACGACGCACGTGATGGGTCGGGCATTCAGGGTCCAATTCAAAGAGATCAAGTACGGCGGAAAACTGAAAAGCGTCGAGGTTCTCGATGACGCGTCCGTGCAAACCATCGTTCAAGTCCGATTGAGTGACGTCAAACTCATGATCAATCGCACAAACGTCCAGGGCGCGCGCCAGCACGCATCCTGTGGACCGATTGAAATGAAACTCGGTACCCTTCGCGATCTCGTGGTCGAGTTTGAAGTCAAGCGAAACAAGGACGCTGAACTCACCTTGGTCGACTCCAAACTGAAGCTCGATTCCGACAACCTGCAAATCGGCGCACCGCGTTGGGTCCAAGCTCAAGGCATCGGCATGAACAACAGCAACGTTGCCAATGGGCTGCGTAGCGGACTGAATTCCAATCTACCGCTACTCAAACGATTGCTGTCGGCTGAACTTCCCAAGGTGTTCCGCCAAATCGAAGACCAGATCGCGGGCAAAGTCAGCGCCACTGAAAAAGTCAGCGCCCCTGAAGTCGTGAACGTCGCCGAGCTGCCGACTCACTAACGGCAACTCCTGGAATGATTGATTCGTGCCGGTGACGAGCGGCGATTAAAACCGTTCAATCGTCCGTGCCAACATTGCCGCCGTAGTCTGCGAAGATCGTTTTCACATGGGCCGCCAAGGTGTCGACGAGCGCCGGATCATCGGACGACAGTGGCGTGTTCCGATCAAGCTGTCCGTTCCGGGCAGCGAGCACGATTGCGGCCAATACATGCTCCACATCGACGGGCAGATTCGTCGGTTCTTCTAGCTGGAGCGCCAAGTCGAACAGCACGTCTGCGACGGAGGGATCAACGCTCGCTTGTCCCGATGCGGTGACGGAAATTCCCGGCACAAGTTGATGTTGGTTGGTCCGGTTCATCAACGCTCACAACGCTCCACGGGTGGATACCGCGATTGACCGTTCAATCTCCCCTCGCTCCGCTCGACCCTCCTGCCAGGAGGGTGACTTCCCAAGCTGGACGGTCTCTGAGGGCTGGGCACCGATGATTGCTGGATCCGATTTTTCTGCCATCTCTCGACCTCTGTCGCCCCTAGCGTTCGAACTCGGGTTTGGGGCGACTTTCCACCGGTCCCCAGAAATGCGGTTTCCCGTTCTGGCCCGAATCGCCGTCTGGGGAAGTCCATGTTGTGCCGTCGGGTAGATCGACCGAAATTTGATAATCGCTGAACGGTGCGAGCGCGTAATACCAAGCAGGCTGGTCGTCCGTTGAACGTGCTTCGATCGCGACCAGCAGTTCCGTATCGGTTCCCTGACAGAAACCGAAGATCGCTCCGTAATCGATCCCCGCATCGGCGTCGGTGTATTCGTAAAACGGCTTCGGCACCGATCGTAATTCCCAGCTCTGGCCTTCCGGCGTCGTCGTCTTGACACTCAAACGGCGGGGGAACTGTCTGGCTTGAAGCTTCATCCGTCGAAGGTCCGACGCGGGGGCGGGAAGGTTGTCCGAACGGTTCCATTGCAGTCCGGCATCAGGACA
>NZ_JBFHKV010001056.1:0-2969 GCF_041595215.1 Stieleria sp.
GGTTTGTTGAAGGATCTGAAACGACGCGGATTGCTGGAGCAGACGCTGGTGGTCTGGGGCGGCGAATTCGGCAGAACACCGATGAGTGAAAAAGGCGACGGTCGCGATCACAATCCGACCGGATTCACGATGTGGATGGCCGGTGGGGGCGTGCGTTCGGGACAGGCCTACGGGACGACCGACGAAGTCGGCTTACACGCCGTCGAAGATCGATTGCACGTCCACGACGTGCATTCGACGATCCTGCACCTGATGGGCGTCGATCATCGCAAACTGGTTTACGTTCATAAGGGACGCCCCGAACGGATCGACCAAAACGAAGGGCGTGCGTTTACGGAGATCGCGGCGTCAGGAGATTCGGTCACCTTTGCTTTTTCTGTCTGTCGTTGCTCCTCGGCGGCGGCGCGTCGATTGCCCAGGACAATGCAACGTCCGATGCGGCTGTAGGAGAGGAATCTGCGTCGCAGGATTCCTTACGTTGGGACTTTGGCGACGACGATGTCATTTCGCCGACAGTCCAAGGCAATGTGCAATTGGAATTGCCTGGGCCGCGTCCGCCGGAATTCCCCGACTTTGCCGACAACAACACTGCCGTGCGATTCGGCGGCGGGCACTTGGTCATCGCCGACAGCGGGCCGGACAGCCGGTACGACTTCACCAACGGCGATGCCGTCACGCTGGAGGGTTGGGTGAACCCGATCGGAATCCGTCCCGGAGACTTGTGGTATGTGATCGGCAAGGGGCGAACCGGATCGGCGGGCTTCGCGCGTGACAACCAGAACTGGTCTCTGCGTTTGACCGGTGACAAGGGCGAGGCGAAAGTCAATTTTCTGTTTGCGACCAAGCCGACCGGCGGCGACAAGCATTGGCATCGTTGGACATCGAAGCTGGGATTTCCGCTGAACACGGGATGGCATCACATCGCGATCCGCTACCGTTTCGGTGACCCTGAGTCGATTCGCGGGTTCATCAACGGCCAGCCGACCGACGGCAGCTGGGACATGGGCGGGGCGACGAGCGAACCGCCAGTCGTCGATGACGACGAGGTACGCATCGGTAGCCGTTTCAAGGGCATGATCGATGGCGTGGCCATCCACCGCAAAGAGCTGGACGACAAAACGATCGCCGCAAAATTTCGTCGTGTGGGAGGACCACGCGTCGTCAAGTTGCAGCCGGAAGTCATGCCCGAGTTGAACGGGGTTCCCGAGGGCCGCGTGTTGATGCAGCTGTGCAGCGGCTACCCGACCCATGATCGCTGGCTGTATGACGGCGAAACGGCGCCGGCCGAATCGACGCGTTGGCTGGGCGACGAATTCTTACTTCCGCGAATCCCGCTGCAGTTCGATGATTGGGGCATTCGCACCGGCTGGAACGCGCCGGTGTTGTTGCGGATGGCCGCCGATGTCGAATTGCCGGTCGGCACAAATCAGTTTCTATTGCGCGGCCGCGGGCTGGGACGCTTGTGGGTCGACGGCCAGTTGGTGTCGCGAACCAAGGCCCACTCCAAGGCGCCGCCCAACGGCGAAGAACCGATGACGCCGCTTGCCGAGCCACCGCTTCCCGGCGTGCGCGTGCATGGGTATCGGCAACAGGAAGTCATCGCCGAAACGACGATCAAGCCCGAGGGTGACCGCACGACGCGTCGTGTGCGTGTGGTGTTGGAATTGTTGGTCGGCGGCAGCAGTCGTCGTACCGAGACCGGTGAAGTTTGTGTGGCGATGTTGACCGAAAACGGCAAGTCCTACGACGTGTTGGGAGCGGGAACGCGACGTCTGCCGTTGACCGATGCCGCCGTTGAACCGGCACTCGATCGCATCGAAGATTCGCTGGCACAACTGGACGACCAGCGGCGTCGCGCCGCAGCGGAGTCACAGGATTCGTTTTGGCACCGTCGTCATCAGCTCGCTCGGCAATGGGCGACAGAACATCCGGCGCCGTCGATCCCCGCGTCCGGTGGTCATCCGGTCGACGCGTTCGTCCAGCAGAAAATTGACGATGCACTCGCCCAGTCGGCCGACGGCGACGATCGCCAAGCCGAACATTTTCACGGCAAGGTTCTGCCGTTGCTGCGCGAGCAATGTTTCCGCTGTCACGGCGAAAAAACGAAAGGCGGTTTGAAGTTGGACTCGCGCGCCGCGGCGCTTCAAGGCGGTGAATCAGAAACTCCCGCGGTGGTTCCCGGCGATTTGGATGCCAGCGAGTTGATTGCACAGATCCGCAGCGGGTCGATGCCGCCGACCGATGAAGGATTGTCGAGCGAACAGATTGAATTGTTGGAGCAATGGGTCCGCGACGGAGCGGTTTGGCCGGCGCCACCCTTGGCAGCCGACCAGGTTGCCTTGGCTCCGGTTGTCGGCGACGAAGCGTTTTTGCGACGCATCTATCTGGATACGGTGGGCGTGCCGCCGAGTGCCGACGAAGCCAGGGCGTTTCTTGACGATCAACGTGACGACAAACGGCAACGTCTGGTCGACGAACTGCTGGCGGACGATCGTTTCGCCGATCACTGGATGAGTTTCTGGCAAGATTTGTTGGCGGAGAATCCATCGCTGCTCAATGCATCGCTCAATAGCACGGGCCCGTTTCGCTGGTACCTGTATGATTCGCTGCGGGACAACAAGCCGCTCGATCGCATGCTGACGGAATTGATGTTGTTGCGTGGTGGTGCATCCGAAGGCGGTAGCGCCGGGTTTGGTGTGGCGGCGGAGAACGATGCGCCGATGGCGGCCAAGGGGCACATCATCGCGTCGGCCTTCTTGGCCATCGAACTGCAGTGCGCCCGCTGTCACGATTCGCCCTATCACAGCACGACACAGCACGACCTGTATTCGCTGGCCGCGATGATGGATCGCAAGTCCGTGAAGGTCCCCGCGACCAGCCGCGTGCCATCCGGGTTCTTTGAGAACCAGCAGAATCGCGAGTCACTGATTCAGGTGACGCTTCCGGCAGACGAATCGGTCTCGCCCCGA
>NZ_JBFHKV010001057.1:0-2969 GCF_041595215.1 Stieleria sp.
ATCGCCGTGCCCCCATCGTCTTGCCCCCATCGTCTTGCCACTTCATGCCCATCCGCCTCGCACAATCCCCGCTATCGATCATCCTCTCCAGTCTGCTCCTGATCACCCTTGCCAGCGCCAACGATCTCTCCTTCACGATCGAGCGATCGACGGCCCAGCGTGGATTTGACGGGCAGACGTGCTGGGTCCATGCCCGCGCCGGAGCGATTCCCGCAGGCGTGAAAGGGAATGAATCGGATCAGCCATTGGTCGTGATGACGACGCAGAAGTTGCTGCTGACCGGTTCGGATGTTTTTTACCGACTGCATCAAACCACTTCGAACGACTTGGCCGCGACATGGACAGATTTAGCACCAATCGACGCGTTCGCCCGCGAGCGGGTCGGCGGAGCGTCAGACGCTCTGCCGACGGGTGCATCGATCGCACCCCAACTGCTTCAGCCGGGCGACGAAACCACCGTTTGCGATTTCCAACCGCAGTGGCATGCGGCCAGCCAACGCTTGCTCGGCATCGGCCAATCGGTTTGGTATCGCAACAACCGTGTGATGCATGTCCGCCCGCGCGGCATCGCCTACGCCGTCTACGAACCGTCGGCCAAACAATGGTCGAAATGGAAGACCGTCGACCTGCCCCGCGAACCCCGATTTCAAGATGCCGGATCGGGTAGTGTCCAACGCGTCGATCTGCCCGGCGGCGATGTGCTGGTGCCGTTCTACTTCAAAGAACCGAACACCAAGCAATACTCCGCTGCGGTTTGCCGCTGCCGGTTCGACGGCCAGACCCTGCACTTCATCAAAGTCGGCAACGCGTTGACCGTCCCGATCAAGCGGGGTCTGTACGAACCTTCGCTGACACGATTCGGTGGGCGTTTCTATTTGACCCTGCGAAACGACGATCGGGGCTACGTCAGCGTCAGCGATGACGGGTTGAACTTTGACCCGCCGCGAGCCTGGACCTTCGACGACGGCAGCGACCTGGGCAGCTACAACACCCAGCAACACTGGGTGACGCACAGCGACGGATTGTTTTTGGTCTACACGCGGCGCGGCGCGGACAACGATCATGTGTTTCGTCACCGCGCACCGTTGTTCATCGCCCGTGTCGACCCGGAAACGCTGTGCGTCGTCCGTGACAGTGAACAGGTCTTGGTGCCCGAGCGTGGCGCGCGGCTGGGCAATTTCGGCGTCGTCGACGCTTCACCGAACGAAACCTGGGTGACGGTGACCGAGTGGATGCAGCCGTTGGGCGTCGAAAAGCACGGCAGCGACAACAGCATCTTCGTTGCCAAGCTGAAATGGGATCGGCCCAATCGTCGCGAGATTGTTTCATCGGAACATCGCCGGCCGAACAACGAGTTACTCCCCTACACCGATCCTCCGAAAACCTATCAAGACGACTTCGGTGACTTTCGATCGCCGCTGGTGTTCGCCGATGGTTCCAAAGTCCAGACCGCCGAAGACTGGCAGCGCCGTCGCGCGGAAGTCCTGTCGACCTGGCAAGACGTGCTCGGCAAGTGGCCGCCGCTGATCACGGAACCTGACGTGGAAATGCTGGACTCTCGACAGCGCGAAACCTTCACCCAGCATCAAGTGCGTTTTCAGTGGACGCCGAATGAAAAGACGACCGGCTACCTGCTGGTGCCCGACGGCAAGGGCCCGTTCCCCGCAGCGGTCACGGTTTACTACGAACCGGAAACCGCGATCGGTGAAGGCAATCCGTATCGTGACTTTGCGTTACAACTCACGCGTCGCGGCTTTGTCACCCTGTCGATCGGCACCAGTGATGCCACCGCGGCAAAGACGTATTCGCTCTATCATCCATTGATCGACGATGCAGAGGTCCAACCGCTATCGATGCTCGGCTACGCGGCGGCCAATGCGTGGCATGTGCTGGCTAGTCGTCCGGAGGTGGATTCCAAACGGATCGGCATCGTCGGCCATTCGTTCGGCGGCAAGTGGGCGATGTTTGCGTCCTGCCTGTTCGACAAGTTCGCTTGTGCCGCCTGGTCCGACCCGGGAATTGTCTTCGACGAATCACGGCCGAGTGTGAATTACTGGGAACCATGGTATTTGGGGTATCACCCCAAACCTTGGCGAAACCGCGGCTTGATCACGGAGCAGAACCCGGCTCACGGTTTGTATCCGCAGTTGGTCAGCGACGGCCATGATTTGCATGAACTACATGCCTTGATGGCTCCCAGACCGTTCCTGGTCTCCGGCGGATCGGAAGATCCGATCAGCCGCTGGCAAGCGTTGAATCACTCCGTCGCGGTCAACCAAATTCTCGGTCACACCGATCGCGTGATGATGACCAATCGGCCCGATCATTCCCCGAACGCCGATTCCAACGAAATGATCTACCGGTTCTTCGAGCACTGGCTGAGACGCTAGGTCCTGTCCCGCAACAACGGTCAAGGAATGCGTATCGTGGATCGCTTTGTACGTCGAATGAACGACTGACGGGTTTGGCAAAACCATACAACGTCCCCCGGAAGACTCGGTTCACGGTTGCGTTCCCGTCGGACATCAATCGTTTATCAGCCGTTTGGCGCGGGACCTACGGCGCTCTTTGGTCACTGGCACGACCCCGACGGGGTCAAAGCGATTAGCCGGAGGTGAGCGCAGCGACACCTCCGGACGTCCGGCCCCTGTCGTGACGCGACCCCGAAGGGTGTCGAAGCAAATCACGCCTGAGCCCTCGGACCCGGTCTGCCGCCCCGCGTGAACGAGCCTCCCGATCAACTTTTTTGCAAACGCGATCTGCGGCACCGCCAGCGGATAGATTCGTTGCGACCCCGTCCGGGGTCGATGGGAATCTGCTGACGTGCTTCCCGGAGGTGGCGCTGCGCCTTAGGTTTGACCACATCTTTTTGTTTGCCGGCGGATGTGTCGAGTTGGCGCGGCTGTGAAACCAATTGTTGATCTTTGTAAATGAGTCAAGCTTGGTAAGGTTGATCTGGTAATTTGGCG
>NZ_JBFHKV010001058.1:0-2967 GCF_041595215.1 Stieleria sp.
AGCTGTGTGCCCTCGTTGTCCGGCGGGGCCGATTTTCCACCCGGACTGCAAACCCTGGAAATTGGCGATGCGGCACCGGACTTTAAATTGCCGGGGATCGACGGGCGTGATTGGACCTTGAACGATTTTCGTGACGGAAAGGTGTTGATCGTTTACTTCACGTCCAACCATTGTCCGGTCTGCCACGCCCACGATCCGCGATTCATGGAATTGGTTCGCGAAGTCGACGGCCGGGGCGTGAGGGTCGTCGCGATCAATCCCAATTCCGGCGACGGGCTTCGGCCCGATGAATTGGGCTATTCCAAGTACGATGACAGTTTCGAAGACATGACGCCGTATGCGAAAGAACATGGATTCACGTTTCCGTATCTGTACGACGGGGCCACGCAAGCGACGGCGAAGAGCTATGGCTGTTTGGCAACGCCCCATGTTTTCGTTTTTGATTCCGACCGAAAGTTGCGCTACAAGGGGCGTCTGGACAATTCCCGCTATCCAGACCCTGAGACGGTCAAGTCGCGCGAAACACGAGACGCCGTTCTAGCGCTCTTAAACGGCAAGCCCGTGCCTGTCCCGGTGACCAAACCGTTCGGCTGTTCGACGAAGTGGCGTGAAAAGATCGTCAACGTGGAAGAGGACGAGACGCGTTGGCAATCGGCGGAGGTGACGCTGGATGAGATCGATGCCGCGGGGCTGGCCAAGTTGGTCGAAAACAACACCGACAAGTATCGATTGTTCAATGTCTGGTCCACGACGTGTGCGCCATGCGTCGAAGAGTTTCCGGGGCTGACGCGTGTTTCGCGGCGGATGGGATTGCGAAAATTTGAACTGATCACCATCAGCACCGATCTGCCTAAAAACCGCGACCGTGTACTCGCCTTTCTGTCGGCAAACCGAGCCGCACTGCCGGCGCGATTGAAACCCTCGCTGGAATCCGAAGGCCGAACGTCGAACAATTATCTGTTTGCCGACCCGGATGTTGATGCACTGATCGCCGCATTGGATCCACAGTGGGAGGGGCCCGAGCCGCACACCGTGTTGGTCGCGCCGGGCGGTAAGATCGTGTTTCGTCACAATGGGATGATCGGCGAAACGGAACTGCTGGAAGCGTTGCTGGCCGAAATGAAAGAAACGTATCTGGAATAGGTGACGGTGATGAAGAGAACGTACGTTGTGATTGGCTGTCTGTTGGTTTGCTGTGGCTGTTTCCCGCCACCGGCTTCGTCTCCTGCATCGGCACAAAAACGCCAGGCCCAGGCGATCGCCGATCGTGAGGAGGAATTGGCGTTCCGAGACGAGTCGGGCGAGATGGATTGGCGGAGCCGGGTCGATGCGGCCAAAGAATTGCTCGAGCAAGCTCAGTCCAACCGTCGTTGGGGACAATCGCAAGCCGCGCTCGAGCAGGCCTTAGACGCAGCGCGATTGATGCCGCCGCCGGGCAAAGACTTTGACTTGGAAACCGAATTGGCCGGCCTGCGGGGAGATCCGGCCGGCGGATCAGCGGAGGAATCACCCGAGTCCGTTCTGGAGGACGAAGGCCAAGGTGCCTCGACCGGCTCGAGCGTGACCAATGCGGAGGTTCGGCAAATGCGAAAAGAGCTGGAAGCTTTACTCGAACGGCTGGAAGGGAGTACCGGGCGGACCAACAGCGAATTAAGCTTGGAGCGGGACCTCATCGAGATTCAGTGAGCCAACGCAGCGTGATCGCGCTGCGGTCGGTCTTGTCTTCCCAGTCAGCGGTGCCCTTTTGATTCAGCGAAACGTCGACCCGGTTCTTCATCGTCTGCAACGTGCACTGGAAACCGGTGCGTCGCGCGAAGAGGTTTCTGAAGCTTTGGCAGCGGCGGAATCGGCGGCCGAGCAGTCGGGCGAGGCATTCTCGCCGCTGTTGCGGTACCGTGCCGAAGAGTACGTCCAGGCCGAACGCATGTTGGAACGGCGTCGGCTGATGTTCGCCGTCGCCTGTGTGGTGTGCCTGTTTGCGACCGTCGTCGGCGCATTCGGCTTGACCACTCTGGACCGCATGCGAACGCTGGTCGATCACGAGGCCGAGTTCGATAAATTGGTTGCGGCGGAATCCTGGGACGAAGCATCCGACTTTCTCGATCAGCTCGACGAGAACACGCGATCCGAACCCGCGTTCGTCCGCGGCCGTGAAATGGTCGACCAAGCGATCGCCCGCGAAGCCGAACGCAAGGCTGAATTCAAACGTTTGGCCGATCAGATGCGATCCTCTTCTGTGACCGACATCGATGCCGAAGACGTCAAACGATTGAACACGTTGGCGCGAAGCGATGAGGAGCGGCAGTTCGCCAGCGAAATGCTTGCCAAAGCAGAAGAGCAACGGTTGCAACGAGAAGCCGCTCGCGCGAACGATCAAACGCATGCTTTCGAGACTTTGCAAGACAAGGTCGAGCGGTTCCTTCGTGTCGAATCCGAGGAACTTGATGACGACGCGCGGGCGGCACGACGTTTTGAGTTGCAACAAGAATTGGGGCGGTTTGCCGCCGACCATCAACTGGGCAATCCGGAATTGAGCGAGGCAGCCAAACAGGCAGCCAAAATGCTCGCCGCGTCCGCCCAGCAGGAAAAGAAACAGACCGACCGCGACAAGCTCGTTCAGGCGATCACGCGATCGGTGGGAAACGCCCAGCGTTACAGGCGAGCGATCGAGCAGTTTGTCGACGATTGGCCTCGAGACACGTTGGCTCAGCGGCTGCAGCGAGAAGCCCCGAGTGCCGACGCCATCGATGCCACGCTTGCCTGGATCGATGTGCTGAGTCATCCCGCCTATCAACAGCCACAATCGGCTGATGCTGAGATGGCGAAAGCCTGGTTGGCGACGCTCGAGCACGCCGAATCGCTGGAGCCTGAGCATCCGCTGTCCGTTCCGGCGACCCGATGGCGGGCGACGTATCAAACCCTTGCCGGCTGTGACGAGGCGATCAAGGAACTGCGTGAGGCGTTTCG
>NZ_JBFHKV010001059.1:0-2962 GCF_041595215.1 Stieleria sp.
ATTTCTTCGTTGACCACGTCGTCCATTTGCCCCGGTACGACGGCGCCCGCTTTGATCCAACGCGTCAGCAAATCAATTTCTTCATCCGGCAGCTTGTCATCATCCGGCGGCATCGCCATGTCTTCATCGACATGGTTGATCACTTCGATCAGGTAGCTCTTTTCGGGCTTGCCGGGCACGACGGCCGCCAAGCCTGAATCGCCGCCGCGAAGCATGCGGGCACGCAAATCTAGCCGTAGTCCCGATTCTTGCTCGTCTTCGCCGTGGCAATACAAGCAACGTTCTTCGAGAATCGGCAGGATCTGTTCCTCGAAATCGATCTCTTCGGCAGGCAACGTTTGCGGTGCCAACAGGCAAAACAGGAGCAGAAATCGTCGAATCATGATGGATGGCTTCCAATCTGACATTGGCATGGAGGGTTCCTGGATCATATCCAATCTTGGTCTGTGGCGCTCAACTACAGCGCGGCTTTCCAACCGGCGTCGAGTTGTTGGGTCAGTCTGGCGACGACGTTTGGGTTTTCGCGGGCAACGTTCTTGGTTTCGCCGGGGTCGCTCTGGTGATCGAACAACTCGACGAACACGGGATCGGCTTGGGGATTGCGATGATCGCGCCAAACGACCAGCCGATAGCGGTCGGTCCGCATCGTGTACCCCATCAAATGTTGTTCAAACAGCTCGCGGTCCCACGTGTCACCCATCTGCTCGATGATCCGGCCTTCGACTTCTCGGATCAGCGGTCCGAACCATGTCTCACGCATTCCTTGCGACAGCGGGTTGGCGGCCCACTCGCGGAGCGCCGGGTTGGGATACTGACTGAACGCAGCCTTTTTCCAGGCCCGGTCGGGATCATCCAACAAGGGGACAAAACTGTGGCCTTCGACGTGATCGGGGATCGGCAATCCGGCCAGTTCGCAAAGGGTCGGGTACATGTCGACTAACTCGACCAACGCATCGGTCGGCTTGCCCCGCGACTTCATGCCCGGCGTCCAAATCATCAACGGCACGCGGGTGGCAATTTCGTAGTTGGTCGCTTTGCCCCAGACGCCTAGGTCTCCGAGATGCCAACCATGGTCGCCCCAGACGATGATGATCGTGTTGTCGCGAACCCCGGCATCTTCCAGGGCACGAACCATCAAACCGACTTGGGCGTCGACGTAACTGACGCATGCCAGATACGCGTGCTTAAGTGTTCGCGACAGCTCGGGACCCAACGGTCCGATCTTGGGGATCCCCGCACGCGTTCGCAATTCGAAGGACGCGTGAAGCCCCATCGCGGCACCGCCCTCGGGTGCATCGCTGTGGGCTGCCATCGGGATTTTGTCGGGATCGTACAGATCCCAGTAACGTTTGGGCGCGGTCCAGTTCAGGTGGGGTTTTTTGAACCCGAGCCCCAGGAAGAACGGCTTGTCCGCCTTGGCCATCTGCTTCATCGTCTCGATCGCGAGCCGGGTGTTGTAGCCGTCACCGTAGGCGGTATCGGGGACGTCGGCATTTTCGTACGCCGGTCCGCTGCCCAAACCACGGCGTGCGGCCTCGCCGTACTTGGCCAACATCTCCTTCATGTTGTCACTTTTGATCTTGTTGTTTTCCGGCAACGCGTAGCCACCGACCGGCTTTTCGATCCCCTTGATCCATTTCACCGGGCTTCGACTCCAAGAGTTCTCTTCGTCGGTATCGCCCTGGTGAAAGATTTTTCCACAGTAGGCGGTTTCATAGCCGTGTGCGATGAAGTGTTGGGGCAACGTGACAATGTCGGGCTGAAGCTCACGCAACGAGACATAGTTGTGAAACAACCCGGTCGTCTCCGGTCGAGCACCGGTCATCAGGCTCGCCCGCGAAGGCCGACAGATCGCCTGTTGGCAATAGGCCCGATTGAACAGCAAACCGTCGTTAGCCAGCGCATCCAGGTTCGGCGACACCGCGATCTCGGATCCGTAACATCCCAGTTCCGGCCGCAGATCGTCGATGGCGATAAACAGGACGTTCGGTTTGTCTGCCGCGTGGCACGTGGAAGCCAGGCCCACAACGCAGGCGAGGGTAAGAAGTGGTTTGATCATTCGGTTCATTTGGTTTTCAGCGGTTGCCTTCCTGCGAACTGGGATTCAACTTCGTCGATGCGAATGCGAGGTCCATCACGCATCATTTCACTTGAAAGGTGGCTTTGTAATTCGGCATTCCCGTTTCATGCCATTGTTGCTCCGCCTCCTCATCGTCGAACCACCGAGGCGTGGTGTGGTCGCGACTCCAGCGTTCGACCTCCTCCACCATCGCCGCAACTTTCTCGGGATACGCGTCACTCAGATCGTGCGTTTCTCCGAGATCATCGTCCAAGTTAAACAGTTTCCAGGGCGTTTGGGCCGTTCGACAGATTTTCCAGGCGTCGCGTCGAGCCCCTACGTCACTGTAACCGCTGCGATGGCGGAGTGCGAAAATCATCTCACCTCGGCGTGCGCTACGACCGGCCAGCAAGTCGTCCCAAATGTCTTTGCCGTTCAACGTCTTGGTCGCCGGGATCTCCGCCTTGGCCAAGCGTGCGAACGTCGGGTAGAAATCGAGTGCGGAAACGGGGTGGTGATAACGATCGCCGGCAGGGACTTTTCCGGGCCAATGGAAGAACATCGGGACGCGATAACCGCCCTCGTGCGTGCTGCCCTTGCCTTCGCGAAGGGGTCCATTGTCGGCGCCCAGACCGAGTTTTCCGCCGTTGTCGCTCAGGAAGACGATCAACGTGTCATCGAACTCACCGGAATCCTTCAGCGTCTGGACCAGTCGACCGACGCCGCGGTCGACGGCGTAAACCATCGCGGCGTAGGTTTGCCGCTTCTTGTCCTTGATGCCGGCGAACCGCGTTAAATCCTCGACCTTCGCTTCGAGCGGACTGTGCGGCGCGTTGTAGGCCAGATACAGAAAAAACGGTTGGTCTTAGTCGCCCGCTGATTCGACAAAACGCACAGCCAAGC
>NZ_JBFHKV010001060.1:0-2958 GCF_041595215.1 Stieleria sp.
GGGAACGATGAGGAACCGGAGGGCTTGCGCCCAATGCCACTTACTTTGGCACTGAGGGAGGTAGCGGAACGGCGCGAGCCGTCCGGTATCCGGCGTGAAAGACCGGAGGGCTCGCGCCCTGCCGCTAACACCTCGTCAAACGCAGTGGAGAAATGCTTCACCGCGTTGCCGGGTGCGGATGGGAAGGAAACGATTCTGCGCAGGCGTCCCTGGGGACAGCCACCGGCTTCGTGCGTTACCGGGAGGCACCGAGGAACGAGGGCGAAATCGAGCCTACCGCTCGCGACATCGGTTATCCTAGTGAGCCCGCCTTTCCACTCCCTCCCACGATTCAGCCCCCGCCCGATCTCCCGATGAAACGTTCTTGCGAATTGCTCTCGTTCACGATACTGGTTTCCTTCGTCGCCGCCATGGTGCCGCCCCCGCTTGCCGCCGAGACGCCTTCGCCGCGGTTCCAGAAACTCGTCCTCTGCGAATCCTTTCACAGCGAGGGGGCCGACGCCGCAGACTTCAATCGCGACGGGCACGGTGACATTGTTTCGGGACCTTACTGGTACGAAGGCCCCGAGTTCCGCACGCGTCATGCTTATGCGGCGGTCAAGGACTATTCGATCAAAGGCTACTCCGATCACTTCTTTTCCTTCGCACGCGATTTCAACGGCGACGGACACATCGACATTTTCTCGATCCCGATGCCTGGGACGGCCGGAGTCTGGTACGAAAACCCTGGTGACACGGACGCTTCGGATGTGTGGGCCAGCCATGTCGCCTTGTCGAGTGTGGACAACGAGTCGCCGACGTTTGCGGACATCGACGGCGACGGAATCGACGAACTCGTTTGCATTCACCAGGGTCGCTACGGTTACGCCCAACCGGACAACGCCGACCCGACGCAGCCGTGGCAATTCACCGCCGTCAGCGACAACCGAGGTTATGGGCGATTCACGCACGGCCTGGGTGTCGGCGATGTGGACGGCGACGGACGCCCCGACCTGTTAGAGAAAGACGGCTGGTGGCAACAAACCGAAACGGCTGGAGCACCCTTTAAGTTTCACCCGGTGAAATTTGCCGCGTCGGGCGGTTCGCAAATGTTCGCCTATGACTTTGATGGCGACGGCGACAACGACGTGCTGTCCGTCCAGAACGCACATGGTTATGGATTGAGTTGGTTCGAACGACGCGGCTCCGGCGACGAGTTCCTGTTCGTCGAACACCAAATTCTGGGACGCCAACCGTCCGACAATCCGTACGGTCTGGCGATCTCGCAGATGCACGCGGTTGCCTTGACGGACATCGACGGCGACGGCGTCTTGGACATCGTGACGGGCAAACGATTCTGGGCGCATGGCGGGAACGATCCGGGGGCCAGCGAATTGCCGGTGCTGTATTGGCTGCGAACCGTGCGGTCCGATTACGGCGTCGACTTTCATCCCCATTTGATTGACGTTCGCGTCGGCGTTGGGACTCAGCTAACGACCGCGGACATCGATCGTAACGGTCACGTCGATGTGATCGTCGGCAACAAACTGGGCACCTACGTGCTACTCAATCGCGGCACCGCCGAAGCGACTCCGACGCCGTCGACAACCGCGCCGCATCTGGTCGGCAGTGACGAGTTTAAAAACGCGGTCCGGACGACGCAGCCGCTGACACCGGAACAGGAGCGACAAACCTTCGTCCTGCCGGCGGGGTTCAAAGTCCAACTCGTCGCGTCCGAACCTGAGATTGCCAAACCGATGAACATGGCGTTTGACACCCAAGGCCGACTGTGGGTCAGCAGCAGTGTCGAGTACCCGTTTCCCGCCGCCGAGGGCCAGGGACGCGACACGATCAAAATCCTGGAAGACACCGATGACGATGGCCGCGCCGACAGAATCACCACCTTCGCCGACGGACTGAATATCCCGATCGGGTTGTATCCCTATCGTGACGGAGTGATCTGCTACAGCATCCCGAACATCTGGTGGTTGCGTGACACCGATGGTGATGACAAGTGCGACACACGCGAAATCTTGTACGGCCCGTTCGACTACTCGCGTGACACGCACGGCATGTGCAACGGATTCACCCGTGGACTCGACGGTTGGCTGTATGCCTGTCACGGATTCAACAACCAGTCTTCGGTGACCGGCAAGGATGGCCACAACGTCACGATGCATTCGGGCAATACCTTTCGTATTCGAACCGATGGTTCGCGAATCGAGCACTTTACCGACGGCCAGGTCAATCCGTTCGGAATGGCGATCGATCCGAACGGCGATTTGTTCACCGCCGATTGCCACACCAAACCCATCACCTTGCTGATGCGTGGCGGCGTGTACGAGGGTTTCGGCAAGCCCCACGACGGACTCGGATTTGTCCCCAACGTGATGGAGCATTTGCACGGCAGCACGGCCATCGGCGGGATCGCGTTGTATCACGACGATGCGTTTCCGCCCGTCTTCCACGGCAACGCTTTTGGCGGCAACGTGATGACCAGTCGGGTCAACCGCAATTCGTTGCACCATTCCGGATCAACCGTTTCGGCTCGCGAAGAATCCGATTTCATGATCTCCGGCGATCCCTGGTTTCGTCCGGTTGATTTGCAGACCGGTCCCGATGGAGCCCTGTATGTTGCCGATTTTTACAACCGCATCATCGGCCACTACGAAGTCGGACTCGATCACCCCGGACGTGATCGCCATCGAGGCCGCATCTGGCGGATCGTCTATGACGATGAAGCGGGGACGCGTCGAGATATGCCTGCCGTCGCGTCGACGGATCCGCCCAAGCGTGAAGACATTTCCCCGATCGCTCGCGCGATCGAGCAACTGGAATCGGCGAATCTGACGCAGCGATCCATCGCATCGGATCAACTGGTCGATCAGTTCGGTGCGGAAGCGATCGAACCTGTTCGTCAAGCGCTGACGCGTTGCCAGAACCCCGACGCCAAGATTCACTTGCTGTGGGTGTTGCACC
>NZ_JBFHKV010001061.1:0-2948 GCF_041595215.1 Stieleria sp.
TCCAGTGAAACACAAATCGCGATGTGGTTGCGATCCATCAATTGGACAAAGTCATCCAGAGCTTCTTTGCTATCACGCAGCCGGTAGTGGAAATGGGTGTGAACGTCCACGACCGGCATCGCCGCAGAGTGTCGCGGAGTTTGGGGCACCACCAGTTTCGAATTGGGACGAAAATTCCGGAGCAATAGTTCGCGTCCGTCACGCCCATCGAGTGGCAGCTGCAAGGGCGACGCAGCCGGTTCACCCCCGGCCGGCCGGCGTGTGTCCTGCGGCGGCGGATTTTGGGCGATGGACATTTCCGGTGCGATCCAGGCGCCGGCCAGGACGAGGACCAGGGCGACGGTCAAGGTGCCAAATGGGATTCGCGGCGGTAGACGAAGGCAGCGTCCGATGCAAAGCTTTGTCGCCACCGCGGCGACCGTGGAGGCCCCGGCCGCTACAATAAAAAACGGTGATCGTGGAAGATGAAATGGCATCGAAGACGAGCGAGGGGCTCCAAGAGGGCGAGAGTGACGGAGTGAGCAACGAAGACCAAACGCAGTATCAAACCGAGGGCGGCCGATCGACCAGCAAAAAGCTGTCGATGCAGGCAACGACGCCACCGGCCGATGTCCCAGGGTATCGGCTGGAACGGTTTTTGGGCAGCGGCGCGTTCGGCCAAGTCTGGGTCGGGCGGGATCTGAACACCGGTCGACCCGTCGCGATCAAGTTTTTCTTGCACCGTGGCGGGGTGAATTGGTCGCTGCTGAGCCATGAGGTCAAAAACCTCGTGCAATTATCCTCAGATCGCCACATCGTCCAAGTGCTGGAAGTCGGCTGGGACAGCGATCCGCCCTATTATGTGATGGAGCTGGTCACCGGGGGGTCACTCGAAGACGAGCTGACCGTGCGTGGGGCGTTGCCGGTTGCCGAGTCGGTCCAGATGTTTCGCAAAATCTGCGTCGGGCTCAACCACAGCCACAGCAAGGGGGTTTTGCACTGCGATCTCAAGCCGGCCAACGTTCTGCTGGGCGAAGACCACGAGCCCCGGTTGGCGGATTTCGGCCAGAGCCGAATGACGCACGACCAATCGCCTTCGTTGGGCACGCTGTTTTACATGGCCCCCGAACAGGCCGACCTGGAATCCTCACCCAGCAGCGCGTGGGACGTCTACGCCGTCGGCGCGATCATGTACCGGATGCTGACCGGCGGCCCGCCGTATCGCGAAGATTCGATCATCGAACAACTCGACACCGCCGGTTCGCTGCCCAAGCGGCTGCAGCGCTACCGCGAGTCGATCCAAAAAGCCTCGCCGCCGGTTCGGCACATCCAACGCGCCGGCGTCGACCGTGAATTGTCACGGATCGTCAGCTGCTGTTTGGCGGCCAATCCCGACGACCGCTTCACCAACGTTCAAGAAATTTTGGACCGTTTGGATCGCCGAGACGAACTGCGCGCGAAACGGCCGCTGATGGTGCTGGGGATTCTGGGGCCCATATTGCTGTTGGTCGTGACAAGTATTTACGCGATCCGCACCATCAATCGCGCCAGCGAAGAAACGAAGCTGGCGTTGCGCAAAGAAGCGTTCAGCAGCAACGAGTTGGCGGCAAAATTTGCCGCGCGAACACTCGAAAGCGAACTCGAACGCTATTTCCGGCTCTGCCGCGACGAGATCAACGAGCCCGATTTTCGCGCCACGCTCGCCGCCGCACTCGATGACCCCGCGGTCAGTCGCAATCTAAAAATCATCGCCGACCAGGGCACCAGCGCCTTGGCGTTGAAGATGGTCGAGACGCGCGACACCCTGCTGGACCTGCCCGCCCGCATCGCGTTGGATGAGTATCTCGACAAACGCTTGGAACAATACACCGATGAGGCGGACGATTCGCGGGTCCCACGTTTGGCGACGATGTTTGTGACCGACCGTTCGGGGACGATTTTCGCGATCGCTTACGACAACCCCGTCGCCCGCGAGCAAAACAGTGCCGGACGCAACTATGCCTACCGGACGTATTTCCACGCCCTCAAGAATGACCTGCCCCGAGACACGCCGATCGACTCGATCAAACCACTCGATCACATGCACCTGTCGGCCGCGTTCCAATCGACCGCCACGGGGTTGTGGAAAGTCGCAATCAGCGGGCCCGTCTACTTGTCCGGCGACCGGTCCGGCGAACCCGACGCCGTGTTCGTGGCCACGGTCAACTTGGGTGATTTCGAATTGCTGCAAGGCGACGAGGGTGCCAACCAGGTCGCGGTGCTCGTCGAGGCCCGTGAAGGCAAGGTGCGGGGAACGATCTTGCAACACCCGTACCTGGAGGCCCGACACCGGGCCGGGATGCGCAACGCGGGCGACCCGTTCAAGGTCGACGCGGAAAAGATGGACGATCTGTTGCGTGGCGGCGATGTCGACTACCAAGATCCCGTGGCCGTCGCCGACGATGGCCAGGCCTACGGGGGGCACTGGATCGCGGCAATGCAGCCGGTCGCGGTGCCCGGTGAAGGCAAGTTTGGTTCCGGCGGCGACAACCAGGCCGATCTACTGGTGCTGGTGCAATACCGGCTGAGCAAAGTGTTCGCGCCGGTCGCGGCGATGGAGCAAACGTTGCACTGGGAGGGGGCTGCGGCAATGCTTTCGATCCTGGTGGTCAGCGGCACGCTTTGGATCTTTGTCCGCCGGGTCGGCGATGATCGCGTCCATCGCAGACATCGCCGAGATCATGACGAGCCGGAGGCGTCGGCGACTGAACGCGAATCCTCCCAACGCGACACTTCCAAACGCGCCGCGGACGTTGACGTGACCGAAACGCAACAGATGACACCGTAGCTGAGGGCATTCGCGTGTCGGCCGGCGGGAGCCCAGTGTCACTTACTTTGGCGCTGAGGGAGATAGCGGAACGGCGCAAGCCGTCCGGTTCCAGCTTGGAAACACCGTGAAAGACCGGAGGGCTCGCGCCCTGCCGCTAACA
>NZ_JBFHKV010001062.1:0-2945 GCF_041595215.1 Stieleria sp.
CCAAACGGCTGACGGTGGGCGGGGGTATCAGCCGATTCGCGCCAGCGTTCGGGCATCGTGCAAGGTCGCGCGCTCGACAGGCCCGTAGGTCCCGCGCCAAACGGCTGACGGTGCGCGGGAGATCAAACGGCTCACGCCAAACTTGCGATCGCTTCGTTGAGGGTGGTGCTGGGGCGCATCGCGGCGGTGGCCTTTTCGCAGTCCGGCTGGTAGTAGCCTCCCAGGTCGACCGGCTGGCCTTGTGCCGCGCCGAGTTCGTCGACCACCTTGGCTTCGTTTTCACGCAATGTCTTGGCGACCGGCGTGAAGGCGGCGGCAAGCTCGGCGTCTTTCGTTTGCGCGGCCAAGGCTTCGGCCCAGTACAGCGCCATGTAGAAATGACTGCCGCGGGTATCCAGCTCGCCGACCTTGCGTTTGGGCGATTTGTCTTCGACCAGAAACTGATCGGTCGCGGTATCAAGCGTTTCGGCCAAGACGGCAATCTTTTCGTTACCCGCTTTACGCCCCAGGTCTTCCAGCGAAACGGCCAACGCCAAGAACTCGCCGAGCGAATCCCATCGCAGGTGACCTTCGGAGACGAATTGCTGGACGTGCTTGGGGGCCGAACCACCGGCGCCGGTTTCAAACAAGCCTCCGCCGGCCAACAGCGGAACGATCGAAAGCATCTTGGCGCTGGTACCGAGTTCCAGGATCGGGAACAAGTCGGTCAAATAGTCCCGCAGCACGTTGCCCGTCACCGCGATGGTGTCCTGACCATCGCGTGCACGTTGACAAGCATGTCGGGTCGCGTCGACGGTGTTCATGATCTGGACGTCCAAGCCGTCGGTATCGTGATCGGCCAGATACTCGTTGACCTTTTTGATCAGGTTGGCGTCGTGACCGCGTTGGTCATCGAGCCAGAAGATGGCGGGGTTTCCGGTCAGCCGCGCCCGTTGGACGCCCAGGCCCACCCAATCTCGAACCGCCACGTCTTTGGTTTGGCACATCCGCCAAATGTCGCCGGCTTCGACAGCGTGCTCAAAAATCACCGCCCCCGAGTCGTCGGTCACCACGACCGTTCCGTCGGCGGGAATTTCGAAGGTCTTGTCGTGAGAGCCGTACTCTTCCGCCTTTTTCGCCATCAATCCGACGTTGCTGACCGAACCCATCGTGGTCACATCAAACGCGCCGTTCTGTTTGCAGAACTCGATCACGGTTTGATAGACGCCCGCGTAACAGCGATCGGGGATCAGTGCTTTGGTGGGATGCAGTTTTCCGTCCGGTCCCCACATCATCCCCGAGCTGCGAATGGCCGCCGGCATCGACGCGTCAATGATCACATCGCTGGGCACGTGCAAGTTTGTGATCCCACGGTCGGAATCGACCATCGCCAGCGAGGGTCCGTTTTCGTAAGCCGCTTGGATGTCCTTGCGGATTTCATCGGCTTTCGTTTCGGGCAGCCCCGCCAGCTTAGCCTCCAGGCCCCCGACGCCGTTGTTGGGATTGACGCCCAGTTCGGCGAAGGTGTCGGCATGCTTTTTGAACACGTCTGCGAAGTAGACGTTGACGGCATGACCGAACAGGATCGGATCGGAGACTTTCATCATCGTTGCTTTGAGGTGCAACGAGAGCAGGATTCCGGACTTTCGCGCGTCAGCGATTTGGTCCTGATAGAACGCACGCAGCTGTTTGATGGACATGACCGAGGCATCGACAATTTCGCCGGCGTCGACGGGCACGGGCGAACGCAGCGGGGTGCGTGTTCCGTCGGCGGCGACCAACTCGATTTTCAAAGCACCGGCGTTCTGGAGGATCGCTGATTTTTCGCTGCCGTAGAAATCGCCTTCGGTCATGTGGGCGACGTGCGACGGCGAGTCGGAAGACCACTCGCCCATCGAGTGCGGATGGGCTTTGGCGTAGTTTTTGACCGCGGTTGCCACCCGGCGATCTGAGTTGCCTTCGCGGAGCACGGGATTGACCGCACTGCCGAGCACCTTGGCGTAACGGGCACGAATTTCGTGCTCGGCATCCGTCTTCGGATCGCTGGGGTAATCGGGAATGTCGAAACCGCCGGCCTGCAATTCGGCGATCGCCGCGGTCAGTTGCGGAATCGAGGCGCTGATGTTGGGCAATTTGATGATGTTGGCTGCTGGCGTTTTGGCCAGTTCGCCGAGCAAGGTCAGCGCGTCTTCACGCTGTTGCGAGGTGCTGAGCGACTCTGGGAAATTTGCCAGAATGCGGCCCGCCAACGAGATGTCTTTGGTCTCAACCGCCACGCCAGCCTTTGCGGCAAACGCTTGGACGATCGGCAGCCAAGACAGCGTGGCAAGCGCGGGAGCTTCGTCGGTGAATGTGTAAACGATGCTCGATGCAGAATCACTCATGGTCGTTTCAGGGGCGGGGTTGGCGGATCGGCGGGCAAAAGAACAGGCGACAACGCGAAGGAAAAATTAGCAGGGGCGAGCGAAATTGTCACCGGTGGCGCGCCGCCCCTGCGTGTTCCGAATCGAGATCACGACAGGTCGATCAGGCTTTCGCCCGTCATTTCGGCCGGCTTTTCCAGCCCCATCAAGGCCAGGACCGTCGGCGCGATGTCGGCCAGTCGGCCGCCCTGCCGCAATGTTTTTCCTTCCAACCCAGGCTCGACGACGATCAGCGGAACGTCGTAGGTAGTGTGCGCCGTGTGCGGTCCGCCGGTTTCCGGGTTGATCATCTGTTCGCAGTTACCGTGGTCGGCGGTGATCACCAGCGATCCGCCGGCGTCCAACGTCGCATCGACGAGCTTTCCGACACACGCGTCGACCGTTTCCACGGCTTTGACCGCCGCGGCTAAGACTCCGGTGTGACCGACCATGTCACCGTTGGCAAAATTGACGATGATCAGTTCACTGCGGCCGGACTTGATTTCATCGAGTACGTATTGGGTGACCTCCGCCGCCGACATCTCGGGTTTCTGGTCATAGGTC
>NZ_JBFHKV010001063.1:0-2943 GCF_041595215.1 Stieleria sp.
GACATGGAATCGGCCACGGTCGCCGCCAATGGTTTTCGATATCGAATTCCAAACGCCACGCTGCTGTGTGTCTCGGACAAACCCTTGCACGGGCAACCCAAACTGCCCGGTGCGGCGAGAGCCTTTTATGACGAAACGAAGAAACAACACTTGGCCGTCGCGACCAATGCCATCGCCAGGATCAAGCAGGAGTATCCCGATGGATTGCCCAACAGCGATATTCGAGCGCCCGAAGAGTCGCTGCTGGAAGGTCCCGACGGGAGTTCCAAGGAATCCTGGTGAGGAAGCGACTCACCTGCGGTTTTGCGCGACGGCCAGGTAACCCGCCGCGACCTGCAGACCGATGATGCTCCAGTTGAAATTTCGGAACGCTCGGGCCAGCGGGACGCCGCTGTCTTGGGCGACCGATTGAACGACACCGTAGACCGGCAGCAGTCCGACCAGCAGCCCCAGTCCCCCGATCAACAGACCGCGTTTGGCGGTCGGCATCGCAAAGGCGGCGGTGACCGGGACGCACATCAGCGTCCAGTAGAACGCGACCACGGCAGCGGCAAACCAGCCACCGATCGCAATCGAGTAGATCGCCCCGCCAGCGGCGCAGATCAAACACGATGCCACCAGATTGGATCGCCAGATCATTCGAGACGTCAGCAGGTGACGCCCGAAATGGTGAAACCGCAGCAACGTGTTGAAGATCGCGTCGGACGTCCACGTCAGGACGGCAAACACCATGTATGCCATCAAGATCAGCGGGATGAAGGGCCGAATCCATGGCACGCTGTCGCCGGCACCACTGAGCACTTGGATCAACAGCCAGGCTCCGAAGATGATCGCGAATTGATGTTTTCGAGAAAGTCGGCTGAGCGCGATGTGGAACTTTCGGACCGAGCGGAACAGCAGGCTGCGGCTGCTGATCGCGTCGATCATGCCTTCGCGGGCCAGTTCGTTGGTCGGGTCCAATCGCAACGCTTCGCGGAACGCATTTTGGGCTTCCTGGTACTTGCCCGAGTTCAGCAGCGCCCAGCCGTGCGAGGAGTGTGCGTACGAATCGTCGGGGCTGTTCTTCAGATTCTTGGCGGCCGATTGAAGCGCCTCTCCAGTGCGGCCGAGACGTTCCAACGCGATCGTGCGGATGTTGTTGCAGCCGGCGGATTCCGGGTCGATGGCGAGTCCCTGTTCGGACAGACTCAGCGCGGTCGACCAGTCGCGGGTCGCCAATTTAATTTGCGCCGCTTGTGCGAAATAATCAGCGTCGTAAGGGTCCAGCCGGATGGCTTGTGAGATCGCTTCGTAGGCTTCGTCAAAATGGTTCCGTTTCCAAAGCACTCGGCTGCGGACGAAATGCACAAACGGGGCGTCCGGTTCCGCCGCGACGGCCAACTCGGCTTCGCGGGTTGCGTCTTCGTAGCGTGATTCATCGGTGGCGGCGCAGATCGCCAACAGCGCATGGGCGAATCCGTCATCGGGATTTTCGGCCAGCATCTGACGGATCTCACGCTCGGCCATATCAAATCGCCCTTGGCCGATCAGCAGCTGGGCGCGGTCGTAGCGTTGTGTCATCGCTTGATCTTCAGGTAGTCCAAAATCGGGTCATAGGCACCGCCTTCGTTGGAATAGAGCGCGTGGTTGCGGGCGGTGGAAAACCATTCGCCGGTGCTCGGTCGACAGCGTTTGACGGCCGACATCAGATCACCCGTCGTGATCGGTTTGGGTAAACCTGTCTTCACTGCTTCCTTCAACTTCGTTTCAACCGCGGTGTCGACGACCGAGTTCAAATCCGCACCCGAAAAGTCCGCGGTTTTCGCTGCGAGTTTTTCCAGGTTGATCTTCTCGGTCGGCTTTCCGGCAAGTGCCAGTTTCAAGATTTCGATGCGAGCTTCCGCATCGGGCGGCGGGACAAAAATGATTCGATCGAATCGGCCGGGGCGACGAAACGCGCTGTCCAAGTGCCACGGTGCGTTCGTGGCGGCGAGAAACAAGACGCCGTCATTGTCCGTCTCCACGCCGTCCAGCTCGGACAAGAACTGATTGATCAGATGTCGGCCGCTGCTGCGACGCATGTCCGACCGGCTGGCACCGAGCGCGTCGACTTCGTCAAAGAACACGACGCAGGGACGGTTGCGACGGGCTTGCTGGAACAGGTTGTGGAGGTTCTTTTCGCTGTTGCCGACCCACATGTCCAAGACATCGCTGATTCCGACGCTCAAGAACCCCGCATCGATTTCTCCAGCCGTCGCCCGCGCAAGCATCGTCTTGCCACATCCGGGCGGCCCGTACATCAAAATGCCTCCGCCGACTTTTTTTCCGTAGGCGGCAAACATCTCGGCATGTTGCAGCGGATAGATGATTTTGACGCGGATGTCTTCTTTCACATCGGTCATGCCGCCGACATCGTCGAACTTGATCGACGGGGTCTCCAGGTCCGCGAATGATTCGTCGTCGATGTCCTGGTGGTCAAACCCCGCTTCGTCAACGTCTTCCAGCCAGCTGGCCGGTGTCCGCTGGGCGGACTCGTCGGACTCGGATTCGAAGTTCAGGCCGAGCAGGCTTTCGAACGCCACATCGGACAGATCGGGGTCGGCGTCGATTGCGTCTTTGTATTGATTGATCGCCGATCGAGTTTCGCCCTGGCCATGGAGCACACGAGCGTGCAGCAACAACGCCTCGGCCGGCGGATTTTTTTCGGCGACCAACGTTTCAAGGATTGCCAGGGCATGCGAAAGCCGATTGGCGCGTCGGTAGCTGTCGGCGAGCCCGAGTTGCAGTTGGGTGTTGCCGGGGTGATGATGGAGCGCATCCCGATAGACCTGGGCGGCTTCCTCCGCCCGAGACATTTGCAGCAGTGTTTTGGCGAGGTGGTCCGCCAACGCAATGTTCTCAGGTGCCAAACGAACGGCTTGGAGCAAGGCATCCAATGCGACTTGGTTGGGGTCATTCATGACA
>NZ_JBFHKV010001064.1:0-2942 GCF_041595215.1 Stieleria sp.
CCCGCACACGGGAGGGTTCCTTCTTAACTTGATGCCTATGGGGTGCGTTCCGCGACCCCGGGCTTCGTTGTGGCACCGCTCTGCGGTGTGACGCGGTGCTAGAAACGGAATCGCCTCATCGGTCAGTGGGGCTATTCATCGGCGCCCGTCTCACCGGCATTCTCCCGTGACAGAATCCGCTCGAGGGTATCGAGAACCTTGTCGTGCCGGTCGGCTTGTTCTTCCCAGCGGTCGAGCAGTGCGTTGTAGCGATCAGCCTGTTCTTTCGAACGCGTTAATTGACGCGCCGTTTCGTCTTGCTGTTTCTGAGTTTGATCGAGTTGCTTTTGGGATTGCTCCAACTGTTGCTGCGTCTGTTCTGTTTGCCGATCGTAGTCGGCAAGTTGCTGCTGGTAGGTCGCGTCGTAGTCGCCACCGGATTGCGGCGTGCAAGCGCAAAGCAGAAGTAACGTCATTGCAATCGGTAGGTACTTCATCGCGTGCTGTTTCTCTGTGGGATTTCGGGGCTCGATCAGCTACCGGAACAGTGCCGGCCTCGCAACCGCCACCGGAAAACTGGATTAGAACGGATCCTGTCTGCTCGTGCCTACAGATCGGATTGCCATCTGACGCGGACGAATGCCGCCTGCTTCGCTTTTTTAACCGGAGAGCTCGCGGCCAGCCGCTAAAAATGCTTTCCTGCGTTATCTTTTGGGGGCGTTTCGAACCGTTCCTCACGGTTCCGGCGGTGCGAGGTTCGCCGGACCGCCGGCGACTTGCTGCCATTTTTCAGGAAAGGTTGGCTGGACTTCACGACCGGCGTGTGACGATGTAGACTGCTCGCGATCGTCGCCGATGCCTTCATCGGGTGGGTGGCGAGTGCTTTCGGCCCTGCAAGGTGGCCGAAGCTCATCAACGCAAGCCGGATGGGTGGCCGAGTGGTCGAAGGCTCTAGTCTTGAAAACTAGCGTAGGGGAAACTCTACCGTGGGTTCGAATCCCACCCCATCCGCTTCTCATGCGGTGACCGACGTCTGAATCGGTCGGTCCCTGGTGGCTCTGTGGTCAGAATCCAGAGACATGCAGTCAGTGGTCCGCAGGCAGTCGTCCGCAGTCAGCGCACCCGGCCATCTTGCCTGTCGCAAATCCCCGGACGCAACCGCGGTCGTTTCGCCTCGGATCTGCCCCTCCGGTAGGTTTTTCGAGCTAGGCTCCCCCTGTGCCCCCGCCACTCGATCGACCTTTCCGCTTGATTCCGCTGCCGGTGAATGCTTCCGATGAGCTACAACCCGTACAATTCCTCCACCCCGCCTCGTCCGCTTCGCATCATCTTCGGCGCCTTGCTCGCCAGCGCCGGCCTGGTCGCCGGGATGACCGGGGCGGTTCATGAATTCCACAAGGCATCGGTGATGCAGGGTGAGCCGGTCGAGATGGACTGGCACACGTTGGTGACCGAAGGCTACGGCGACAACCCACACCTCCGTCTGGTCAACGTTACGGTGATCGACCCCTACGTCGAGCGGGATGATCTGCTGGACGAAGACGACCTAGAAGCGATGATGGAGGATCCCTTCCTGGCAGGGAGCGTCGACACGATGGATCTGGGGCCGGCGAAAGTCATCCCGCTCGGTGCGCACGAGACGGACGTCGAGCCGCGGGTGTTCATTGCCGAGGGTGAGCACTACTTGGACGAGGCCTTCCGCCAGGTCGAGGAGACCGGAGCGGTGACCGGAATGGTCAGCACCTACGGCGTGAACCAGATGATCGCCGATTTCATCGCGTTCTGCAGTGGCAATGAAATTCAGGGACCCGTCGAAGACGGCGAGGTCACTTACACCATCGTGCCGATCGACGGGACTCCGGATCTGGGACTGGCCCGCAACCTGTTTCTAACGTCCGGTTTTGCATTGGCGTTGGGACTGATTCTGTGCGGCAGCGGTGGCCCGGGTATCTGGTGTTGTTGGTACGCACCGCTGCCGTCGCTGTTGAGCTTGATCGGATACCCGATGCGGTACGGCCGCGGCAGTTGGACGACTCGCCTGACGTACATCGCCCTCGGTGCGTTTCTGATGGGCTACGGCGTCTATCTGCTGGTTCCGATGGGACACTTCGGCGCCACCGACGGGAACCCGATCTTTCACGCCTTCGGATTCGCGACGCTGTTCGTCGGACTGGGAGGAATCCTGGCGGTGCCGCTGCAAATCACCACGCGAGCGCTCAGCGCAAGCGTTGAAGTGCAGCCCAAAAAGAAACCCGTGCGGATGTCATGGAACCAGGCCTGTTCGATGGAACCGGTGATCCAAGAAATCGAGTACATAGATCCCCCGCTGGTTCCCTCTGGCACGTTGCCGCTCAGTGGCGAGCTGAAACAAAAAGCCGAAGCGTTGGCCGACGCCGGCTTCAATCGCGCCGATCCGCTGCAATGGCAGCGTGAGATCGGGATCGCGGCGGCAGCCATTCAACTCGGCTGCCAGAACATGGTCGTGACGGACCTGGAATACAACAACGACGCCGACATCGTCGAATGCGGATTGATCAGCGTGCTCGGGACGGGGCTTCCCGTCATCACGGTTTCAGCCAATTCCGGCGTCAAACAGAACCGGCCTTCGGCAAAGTGTCTGTTCCAGCGCTCGTCATCGAGTGACCCGACAGAGATGCTGACCGAACACTTGGAAGTGGTCGTGCAAGAAGCAGAGCAGCGTGACACGATCATTGTCGAATTCGACGAAAGCGAGACACACGATGTCGTCCGCTTGGCGCGACGGGTTCTGGCCGAGATCCAGGGGACGATGGACGGCCAGATCGTCAACGTCGGGCCCAAACGATACGGCCGGTTCCACTATCCGCCGGCTCCCGTTCCGGAATTCGTCTCCACGACGGGCTGAAGCACTAGTGCTTGATGGCGGTGATGAATCCGCGGTCAGCGATGGTGTCTTGATAGGGGCCGACGTCGAATCCGAAATC
>NZ_JBFHKV010001065.1:0-2941 GCF_041595215.1 Stieleria sp.
CACACGGCTTTCTTGCGGTGCGGCGCTGTAGGCTCCGAACTCGCCCAAGAAAATCGGACGCGAGTGTGACTTGCCCCACTCGGCGGCTTGCCGAATTTCTTTGGCCAGCGCCGCGCGATCTTCTTCGCTGCCCCATGTCCGCCCGCGAATCGCCCGCACCCTCGGTCCGGCCCAGGACGCTCCTTGATGAGTGAACTCGTGCGGGTTGTACATGTGAACGGTAACGATCAAGTTGGGATCGGCGGGAAGATCCAGCTGCGGTAAGGTGGCGATGTTATTCCACCGAGTTGGGCCAATGATCACCGGCCGCGTCGGATTGCTGGCCCGAACGGCGGCCAAACCTTGACGCAAGATGTCGTTCCAATGGTCATTCAATTCGTCGTGTGGTTCGTTGTGCAATTCAAAGTACAGCCAATCGCCCCGCGACCGATATCGCTCGGCGATCTGCTTCCAAATCGCGCTGAATCGTTCCGCATGCGATCGAGGCTGACTGTCCAGCCCATCGTAGTGATGAATGTTGAGGATCACGTTCAGCGTTTCCTGTTCGGCCCGATCGAGCCAACGGTCGACGCGGGCGAAGAAGGCGGGTTCGATGGTGTAGGGTGCTTCGGTGGCGGCGTAGTCCGACCATTTGACCGGGATCCGAATGCTGTCGAATCCTGCCTGACGGATCAGCTTCAGATGCGATTCCACGATTTCGACGCCCCAGTTTTGGTCGCGTGGCACTTCCAGAAAGTTGCCAAGATTGACCCCGCGACCCAACCGCCGGTTGGCCTCAAAAATGTCGCCCCGTTCTGTCTTCTCGTTGGGGCTCTCTTTGGGCTCCACGGCGGACAGCGTGGATCCCGCCAACGCAACGAGCAGGACCGTGAATCGGATCCATCGACCAAGTGTGTTCATCATTTCGACCTCGAAACCAATCACAAAGGCGTCGTCTTGGCGGCCTGTAGGCTGGCCGACGTCACCGGAATCGGTTCAGTATAACCATCGTCCCCACCGTTTTTCTGGGGGAGTGGTTCATCAGGCAAAACGGCGGGGCAAATTGATTTACAATCGTGATCGGACTCCAATCGCGGATCGAACCCGTTACGAACGCCGACCACCAAGCTGCACCGATGAAACTCTTTCCCTTGTTCCTTGCGTTGACCGCGATTTCCGGCCTGTGGTGTGGTCCTGGCGTTTCGAGCTTGATCGCCGATGCTCCGCGGCCCAACATTCTCTACTTCTATGTCGATGACATGGGTTGGGGGTCGATCGGACCGAACGGCCAAGCCGATCGCCGCGCAAAGGATCTGCCTTCGGTGCGAACACCCAACCTGGATCAAATCGCCGCGCAAGGATTGAACTTCACACGCGGCTATGGATGCCACGTGTGTTCGCCTGCGCGATCGTCACAGCAATCGGGTTTCCACCAAGGGCACACGTTCGCCGATCGCAATGACCCAGATAACGCCAAGAAGGCGATGCGGGCGGATGACATTTTGATGGGCGATGCGTTGTCGGCGGCCGGTTACGTGACGGGATACTGGGGAAAATGGGGATACGGAGGCTCGAAGGATCAGGCCGACCCCGTCATCGACAATGTGCAAACGCTGCCGACCTCGCACGGATACCGACACGTCTTGGCCGAACTGCATCACGTTCGGGCGCACACGTTCTTTCAACCCACGTTGTGGAGCGCGCCTGCGTCACCCGGTACCGTCGGCGGCATTGAATTGGTCCCCAACTCGATGGCCCGCTACCAAGGTCGCCCGAACTATCCGGCCGTCCCGGCGTTGCAGGATCACGCCGACTATCCCAAGACGGCATACTGCGATGACTGCTACGCCTTCGCCGCATTAGACTTCGTCCGCGATCAGGGACAAAACTACAACCGATCCGGTCAACCGTTCTTTGGCCTGCTTGCCGTGCAAATTCCCCACGCCCCGTTCGGTGAAATCGAGCGTCTGCCTGAGTGGGACAAAGCCTACGCCGACGACCCGCACTACGCGAATCTTGCCGACCAGACACGTCAATGGGCTGCGATGGTCACGCGCATCGACGCCCACTTCGGCAATATTTTGGCGGCGTTGGAAGACCCGAACAACGACGGCGACAAATCCGACTCCATTGCCGACAACACGCTGGTGATCTTTCAAAGCGACAACGGCGGTCCGGGCGGCAAAAACCTCATTGAGCTGGATGCCAACGGCGGACTGCGGGGGACCAAGGGCAGTATCCAAGAAGGCGGCATCCGAGTGCCGTTGCTGATGCGTTGGCCCGCCATGATCCATGATCAATCGACTTTGAAAGCCGGCACCGATGTTGATCGCGTCGTCGACGTGACCGACTTGCTGCCGACGTTCTGTGAACTCGCCGGCGTCGAGGCGCCGCTGAGCATCGATGGCGTGTCCCTGGCGTCAACGCTGACCGGCAGCGGCCGACAACGCACACGCGACTTCATCATCCACGAAGCCGGCAACGGTCAATCGATCATCCGTGGCACTCAGAAACTGGTGCGGACCAAGAAAGGTCTGGAACTCTATGACTTGCAATCTGACCACACCGAAGCCAATGACATTGCCGCTGCGCATCCCGAACTGGTCAAAGAACTTGAAACGCTGCTGTTGGGCGAGCGGGTCGATGAGCCACGTGGATTCGCCAACACCTACCATCATTGGACGGGGAAAGATGGTGCGTCGACTTCCGACGCGGCCAACTGGTCGGACTACCGTTATGCCAACGCGGGCATCACGTACATGACCGATGACGGTGCCCCGCAATTGTCCTGGACCGCTCACATCGACAACAAGGGCGATCATCCCAACACCGCCCACGCCGACCGCGACGTGGAATTCCTGGGTCTGGCAATCCGCGGCGGGGCTTCAAAAAACGCTGCCCAGTCGTTGGCGCTCGGACCAAACGTGAACCTGACCGGACGCAACGAGATTCGAATCGGGCC
>NZ_JBFHKV010001066.1:0-2939 GCF_041595215.1 Stieleria sp.
ATCGAGCGAAGGGGCACGACCAAACGCAGCGACACCCTGGCCGTGCAAACCCGCAACGTTCGAATCGACAACCGAAAGGTCTGGACGACCGAGCGGATCGCCATGCAAGTCGCCGGCGCCGAATTGGTGGGCAGCGACTTGACCATCTATCTGGCCGCTTCGGCAACCTCCGCGACCAAAGCCGAAGTCCCCTCGACGCTGTTGGATCGCATGGACTTGGTCTATCTGGAAGAGCTGCGTATTCCGCTCAATGACCCCGCCCAGAACGCGAATCGACCGCGCCGGATCGGGACCAAGCAAGCGGAGGACGATCAGGGCGAGATCTCGATCAAATGCAAGAATGGGCTGGTCTACGACTTTGCCCTCGATCGGCTGTCGTTGCGCGATTCGATCACGATGGTGCGGACGGTGCGGGGACAACCCATCGACACGTTCACCTGCGACACGGTGGACCTGATTTTGCGAGATCCGTCCAACCGCTCCGTCGTTCGCCGCGGGCCGCTCGATTGGATTGACCGCGTGCATGCCACCGGTCGGCCCGCCCGGATCCGACTGACGTCCTATGACTTTCAACTTGCCGCAGACGAGATTGAATTCGATGCCGTCGGCGGGCTGTTGATCGCCGATGCCGCCCCCGAACCCGACAGCGCCCACCCGGTCGTGATCCGGCGCGGAAACCTGCAAGCCACGCTCGACCGTTTCGCCTACCAGTTCAACCCCGAAACGCCGGAAACAATCGGTGTGATCGATGTCCGTGGCCAAGGGCACGTTTCCATTAACGATGCCGGGATCATGCTCCGCGATGTCAGTTGGACGGAAAGCTTCAAGTTGCAGCCGACGGGACAGGCGACCCTGACGGCGGTCAAGGAAAAACGAGAGCAGAGCAAGTTGCGGTATCAGATCGATGGCGACATCCAAGCCCGATTGTCCGACGGCGGCATCGCCCGTGCCGGAGCGGTCGAAGGCATCTTGAAGCCGCATTACGTCGAACACCCCGTCGACTCGTTCGGCGGCTCCTCACTGATCGGTCAACCGGAATCGTCCGAGTCAATCGTTCAGCCGGCTCAGCAATTCAAACGCACCATGACCTTGCTTCCGGAAAGCTTTCATGCGCTGGAATCAGTCACGATCGATTCGAACGAATTGCTCGCCAACACGAACCGGTTGAGTCTGTTTTTCCAGCCGTCGGCGGATTTTGGGAAACGAACGACAGCCGAAAAGACGAGTGGTGCGATTCTGCCGGCACCTGGCCAACCGGGCGCACGTCCGGCAGCGACCTCGCCGGGTGGACTGGCCAGTTTTGTCAATCAGCCTGACCCTTCTCGTCAGCCTGACCGATCGAGCCAATTGCGTTCCCCCGTCGCTCGCCCACGACCCAAGCTAAGCGGAGATCACGTCAGTGCAGAATTGTTGATCACGCCGGCCGGGGTTCAACCGAAAGACGTCAGCATTGTCGGAGACGTGTTGGTCGAACACCAAGTCAACGCCGGCACGACCACGCTGCCGATCCAGATGTCCGGCCAGACGATGCGGATGCAACGCAGCGCCGTTGCCCAGGCCTCCGGGCAGGACTATCTGCAGCTCGGCAGCGGCCCCAACGCACCGGCCCGATTGCGAATGGGAGACGGGTACTTTGTCGGCCCGATGATCAAGGTGTGGCCGGGTGAAAATGTCGTTCAAGTGACCGGTGCCGGCGAGATGAAGGTTCCCGCGGAACTGCTCGCGCGCGATGCCGCGTCAAAACCCGCCGAACCGCAGGTTGCCGAGTCGCTCGCGGGGGAGGCGTCTGCGGGTGGTGACGCGCTTTCGGTCTCGTCCATCGACTGGACGTCACCGCCGCTGTGCCGATGGGGCGGCAACATGCAATTTGATGGTCAAGCCGCGTTGCTCACCGGTGGCGTTCAAATCGACTCGGAATTCGTCAGTGGCTCCGATCCTTGGTTGGCCCGGATGAACGGCGGCGAAATGCAGATCACGTTGGCCAATCCGGTTCAGTTCATGGATCGAGCTTCCATGGCGACGGCGGAGCTTTCCAGCGTCAGTCTTGTTGAGACCGATCAGCACGCGGTCATTGTTCGGGCGGAACAGCGTTCGGCTGATTTGGCCACCCAGTCCGTCCACGTCATCACCGCAGCCCGTCTGGATTTTTCGCCCGGCGACGGCGGCCGACTGTTGGGCACGGGGCCGGGATGGTATCGCGGCTGGATGTTGATGGATCAGGACAGTTCGATCCTGGCTCCGGAGGCTGCCCAGTCAGACCATCTCGGCGGCTTGGTGCTGCAAGGCGTTCACCTGACGTTCCGCGAAGCGATGCACGGCGACCTGAAGCACGAGACGTTGGAATTCTCCGGCGGGGTGCGCACCGGCGTCCGCAAGGTGTCATCCTGGGATGAAGTCGTCGATGTAGCGCAAATGGAACGGTTGGCTGTCGGCGAGATGACGATGGATTGCCGACAATTAAAATTTGGCGTTTCGCCGGGAACTCCCGCCGACTTGCGAAGCATTCCCGGCATGCCGACGCCATGGGAAATGATCGCCGATGGCGGCGTGGTCGTACGGACGAACACCGAAAAGCGGGGATTGATCGAAGGCACCGCGGCGCGGGTGTCGTACGAATCGAAGAAATCCTGGTTGAACGTCCAAGGGACCCAAGGCCAAAGTGCCTTCGTGCGGCAAACGTGGCCGGACGGTCGCAAGGGCTTCCAAACGCATTCGCCGAGGATGCTGTTGAATCTGAAGACGTTTGAGTTCCAGACGGTCATGCAAGACGCCCAGTTCAACAACGTGACACTGCCCAAGTGATCCGCTGCCCAAGTGATCCGCTGCCCAAGTGATCCGCTGCCCAAGTGATCCGCTGGCCCTAGTGATCCGCTGGCCCTAGTGATCCGCTGGCCCTAGTGATCCGCTGGCCCTAGTGATCCGCTGGCCCTAGTGATCCG
>NZ_JBFHKV010001067.1:0-2934 GCF_041595215.1 Stieleria sp.
CATTGTGGATTGCAGTGGGACGACGCCTGTCTTCAATTTCATTCCAACGATCGCGCCGTGCACACGCCGAGTAAGTGGCAGGTGCGTCAACCGATGTACCGATCCTCGGTGGAAAAATGGCGTCGCTTTGAAAAGCACTTGTCGCCGATCGCCGACAAAGTGTCAGCCGAAATCGCCGCCGAAGTGGCGTGAGCTTCGCTGCTTGCGACGGCGGTGGGTGCACTCGTAATTCGTGTCACCTTGCGTTTCGGGCGAGGCGGTCGTGGGCGAGGCGGTAGTGGACGAGGCGGTAGTGGACGAGGCGACGAGTCCCTAGCCAGTGGACGAGGCGACGAGCCCCTAGCCAAGATGCCGACTGCAGCGGACTCGTCGCCTCGTCCACTACTCGGAAATGGAGCAGCGGACTCGTCGCCTCGTCCACTACGTGGAAATGGAGGAGCGGACTCGTCGCCTCGTCCACTACGCGGAAATTGATCCTAGCCGCGTTTGCGAGCGGTGACGCGGTGGAAGTGCAATTGGACTTCGCGATCGACGACGCGTCGGACGCCTTCGGCCAGACACGCCGGTTCGTTTTCTTTTTCGCCGCGGGCGATGATGGTTTCCAGGCTGGTGCCCGGATCGACGCTGAAGGTGCGTTGATTGATCGTCTGGTTTCCCGCATCGAGTTCGGGAATGATGAAATGGCAGGTCGCGCCGTAGGTCAGCATGCGGGCGGCAAAGGCATCATGGTAGGGGCGAAATCCGGGAAAGCCCGGTAGCAGCCCGTGATGAAGGTTGATGATGCGACCACCGGCGAATTGCCAGCAGGTGCTCGGCGGCAGCACGCGCATGTAGCGAGCCAGGATCACGTAATCGACATCGTACTGATCCAACAGGCGAATCATTTCGGCATCGTCGGCTTTCCCGGTCTCGTCACCGATGCGGTGAAAAGGAACGTCAAATTCCTCGGCCAGTGGAGCGAGTTTCTTGCGGTTGGACAGGATCACCGAGGCTTCGGCGGCGATCCGCCCGTCACGAATCGATTCCAGGATCGCCCGAGGGGTGTGTTCGACGTAGGTGCAGCAGATCGCCAGCCGGGGCGTTTTTCGTCGGTCCGGGCTCCACACCCGGATCGCCAATCCGGTGTGGTCGCCAATTTGTCGCATGGCCGACTGGAGCGTCTCGAAATGTCCCTGATCGATGGAAATCCGGCACAACATCGCGAACAACTGTTCTTCGTCGTGGTCATACATCTGGATTTCGCTGATCCGTGCCCCCTGACCGGTGACATAGTGAATGATCGGATCGGCCAGCCCGACATTGTCAGGCCCGAGTGCAGTGATGACGACTTCCATTAAACTGATTCCTCTGATATCCACATTGTCGCTCGAAAACCACTTTTGTTCCATCCCAGCCCGGAAGCCGTGAACGCACCACCCCCCGCCAGCCCCGCCGCGTTACCGATTCGTATGAAACGCGATCAAGTGCCCGAAGGCGAGAATTTGTGCGATCATTGCACCGCCAAGTGCTGTCACTATTTTGCGTTGCCGATCGACCCGCCCGCCGGCCGCAAGGATTTTGACTATATCCGCTGGTACCTGCTGCACGACAGGGCAACGATCTTCGTGGAAGACCACAGCTGGTATTTGCTCGTCCACACGACCTGCAAACACCTCCAGGACGACCACCGATGTGGCATCTATGAAACCCGACCTCAGATTTGTCGCGATTACACCACCGACGAATGCGAGTTTGATGACGATTGGTGCTACGAACAGTATTTCGAGACTCCCGAGCAACTCGACGAGTATGCCGACGCGCTGTACGGGCCCCAATTTCCGGCGCCCGATCAGGACCCGAAAGACTCGCTGCGGAGCCGGCGCCCGAGTGGATTGCCGGTGGTGAATTAAGGTCGGTTTTGCAACTTCGATCATGACCCCATCGCGACCCGCGGGCGCCGTCACCTGATCGCTCGTCTGCTCTGGCGGCTCGTCGGAGCGCGTCGCGCCACATTGTCCAACAACAACCCTCAACCCGATGTCATTGATTAAACCACGAACGCTGAACGGATTTCGCGATTACTTGCCGGCGGTCATGATCCCGCGCGAACGATTGATGGAAACCGCGCGCGGCGTGTTTCGTTCCTACGGCTTCGCGCCGATCGACACGCCGACGCTGGAGTACTTGGAGATCCTGACCGGCAAGGGCAGCGATGAAACCGACCGACAGATCTACCGCTTTGAAGACAACGGCGGGCGGGCCGTCGGCATGCGGTTTGATTTGACGGTTCCCTTGGCGCGTTTCGCCGCTCAACACATCAACCAACTCGGCACCCCTTTCAAACGGTACCACATCGCTCCGGTGTGGCGCGGCGAACGGCCTCAGGCCGGTCGGTATCGCGAGTTCGTGCAATGCGACTTCGATACGATCGGGACCCGTAATGTGATGGCCGACATCGAAACCGTCGCCGTGATCAACCGTCTGCTCAGCTCGATCGGATTCGACGCCTTCACCATCAGCGTCAACAACCGCGCGGTTCTGACGGAGTTGCTGCGTCATCTGGATCTGGCCGATCAGAGCGTCGCCGTCCTTCGCTGCCTGGACAAGCTCGGCAAGATCGGGCGTGAAAAGGTTGCTGCGGAGATGTGCGAGGTTGCCGACGTGACCGCTGCCCAAGCCGACAAGGTGTTGCAACTGGCCGAACTCGATGGCGAAGCCGAGTCGATCTTCGAAGCGCTGCCGGCGATCACCGGCGGCAATGACGAAGCGTTGCTGGCGATCGATCGATTGAAAGACGTGTTCACCGGCGCGCTCGCCGCCGGTGTTCCACGCGGCCGGATCAAAATCGACGTCTCGATCGCACGCGGGTTGGATTATTACACCGGCGTCATCTTCGAAACCACGCTGAATGATTTGCCGTCGATCGGTAGTGTCTGTAGCGGTGGCCGATACGAC
>NZ_JBFHKV010001068.1:0-2925 GCF_041595215.1 Stieleria sp.
AAAGGCTCCGTCCTGTGGACGACCAAAGACTACAAAGACTACGAGATCGAACTGGAGTACCAAACGTCGTCGGAGTACTACGACACGGGAGTGATGCTACGGGGTGACGGGCACCAAGTCCAACTCGGCATCTCCGGCAGCCTGAAAAAAGACATGTCAGCCTGCGTCTACGCACCGAAAGACAAACGGGGCAGCTACCCCGGCGTCTCGGACCAGGGGACGGAGACCTTGAAACTCGGTGAGTGGAATCACTTGCGAGTGATCTTGACCGGCAAACGCATCCAGACCTTCCACAATGGCGAGCCGTGCGTCGATTACACCGGCATTGCGATCAATGACGAAGGTCCGATCGGGTTGCAATTGCACGGCGGTCATCACATGAAGATCCAGTTCAAAAACATCAAAGTGAAAGAACTGTAGACACAGCGCCGTCGCGCCCGCTACCACCACCAGCGCTGCCCCGCCCCCTGGACTGCCTGGGTGCGGACCGCTGCGATCCCGTCGTCGGTCGCCGTCTGACCGGCGACCGTCCAGGCATCGATCGAAACACCGCCCGAAACGCTGACGATCCAGCCGCGTCGGCCCCGGATCGTCGACGCCACCGACGGGATCGACGTTGGCACTCGATAGCGTGGCCCCTGCAACCGGCTGGCGTCGCCGAGCACGTTGAATTGACAATCGGCACGGACGGCCAACCCTTCGCGAGCCATCAACGCCCCGAACACGGCCAGGTCAAAACAGTTGCTTAACTCTGCAAAGATCGGCAGTGCGATGGATAGTTCGTCAAAGCGATTGGTCATCGCGTCGGCCCACTGTTGTGCCAACTGGTTTTCTTGGTCCAAGGTCTTGCGCGTCCCCTCGGCGGTCAACAAACTGTCCTGGGTCAGCGTCCGAATTCGTCGTCCGCGAATTTGCCATCCGAGTCGATCGGTGGTGCAACGCAGCGGTTCGTAGTCGGACGCCATCCACCACCGCGGCGAGGAAAGTTGATTTCTGTCGTTGTGTTGTTGCAGCAACTGCATGTAGCTGGGCAGGGAGTCAATCGGTGCCGCTTCCAAGCCCATGGCAAGACGCTTCATCGCGTAGTCGGCCGAGAGCAGGACTTGGGCGAAATGACTGTCGGGGTCGATCCCGCGGATCAGCACTTGCTGCGGCCCGATCGCGGATTCCATCGCGCCGACGGCCTGGCGGTTGAAGCTGCGGAGCCGGGCTTGAACACGGGCGAATTGGCGGAGCCCCGCGGCGGTCGGTTCGATGGAGCAACTGATCTGGCGATCGTTGATCGGGACGCCTTCTCGCAGTGTACCTTCTGGCAATGTGCCTCTACGCAGTGCGTCCATCAAGTCATCGAGCCGGAGCACGGCGCGTCCGTCGGCCACACCGACGACTTCGCCCGCTTCATTCGCCTTCCACGGCCCGCCCGGACCGGCAAGGAACACATCGCCGTGTTGCATTCCATCGCCAGGCGGGACGGCAAAGACGTACTCGATTCGGCGCAGCCCCGCCAAAAAGGCCATCGAGGGCGAGATCGGTTTGCCATTGTCCAGACATTCGGAAAGTGCTCGATCCAGCCCGGCCAGCGAAATGACGCGAAACCCCGTCTCGACGTTCGTGGCCCCGTCGATGGAATCGGATAACTGATTCCAGCGATCGCGAAGCTGATCCAGTTCGTCCTGCTCGACGCGACCGACCACGCCATCGGCGTCGACGACGACACCTCCAACGGCCCCGCGAGACCCGATGATGGGCGTGATCCCGGTGACAAACGGCGTGCTGGAGATGTTTTGGATCGCCGCAATACCCTGCGCCCCAGCGGCTCCCGACAGAACACCAAGCAGCACCACGAGCGCAGCCGCCGGGCGAATGGATTGCAGAACGCTGGAACCAACAGAATGTGACACAAGCACGACGAGACCCCCGATTCAGTTGCCGACCGGTTTCTATCAAGGTACGCGTTGAACGTGCGTTGTCAAATCAGATCCTTACCGCAGCGTCTTTTGCAGATCTTCGGGTGAAGCGTGGGGCAGACGCATCAAGTTAACAGGTGGAACCATCAATCAAGAAAGTCACCCTCCCTTCCAGGGAGGGTCGCGGAGGAGTTTACGCTCGGAGCGGGGAGGGTTCGCTGTGGCTCGGAAGCACTCAACACCACGAATCGCCCCTCCCCTCGCTGCGCTCGCCCCTGCCGCACACGGGAGGGTTTCGCAAAGCGTTCCACACCCGACGTCGCTCGGCCAGCTAGAATCTCTGCTTGAAAGGCATCTTGTCTGATGCCCGTTCATCTGCCAGCCGGAGTCCTACCATGCGTTTGTTGTTTCTACTGCTTGTCTTCACGGTCACGTCGTCCAACCTTCCGAGCTTGATTGCGGAGGATGATTCGAAGCCCCTAAGAATCATTTGCTTCGGCGCCCATCCCGACGACGCGGAATACAAGAGTGGCGGAACCGCGGCCTTGTGGGCCGCGCAAGGTCACAAGGTCAAATTGGTTTCGGTCACCAACGGTGATATCGGTCACTGGAGTATGGCCGGCGGTCCGTTGGCCAAACGCCGCGCCGCCGAATCGGCGAAGGTCGCTGAGCGATTGGGCGTGACCAGCGAAGTCTTGGACATCCACGACGGGGAGTTGGAACCGACGCTGGAAAACCGACGTAAGATCACGATCCTGATCCGTGAATGGGACGCAGACATCGTGATCTCCCACCGACCTTGGGACTACCACCCCGACCACCGCTACACCGGGGTGCTGGTCCAAGACGCCGCCTACATGGTCGCCGTGCCTTTCTTTTGCCCGACGACTCCGCCGCTGAAGAAGAATCCTGTGTTTCTTTATTCCAGCGACCGCTTTCAGAAACCGTATCCCTTCGAAGCTGACATCGTCGTGGATGTCGACAGCGTGTTTGAACAGAAAGTCGACGCGTTGACCGC
>NZ_JBFHKV010001069.1:0-2918 GCF_041595215.1 Stieleria sp.
GCTTGCCCTGGCAGCGGTCGTCCCCCGCCGCGACGCCGACGCCGCACCGCTGGCGATCCGCACCTGGGTGACCGCCCTGGCCACCGTGCAATTGGCCGTCGCTTCGGTGTTGACGATCGGCATGGCCCTTCGGCTTGCCTTCGGCTCGAGCGACCCCGATGCCTGGCACGCGGGGTTTTCCGGCGCCGGCTCCGAACCGCTGCCGATCTACCTCGACGGCGTTTCGACGTTGATGTTTCTGATGGTCAGCTTCATCGGCTGGGTGATCTGTCGCTACTCGGTGCGTTACCTCGACGGCGATCGATCGCAAGGCAATTATTTTCTTTGGACCGGCTTCACGCTTGCGGCGGTCGCCTTGATGGTCCTTGCGGGACACTTGCTGCTGTTTTACATCGCCTGGCTGATGACCAGCATCGGGCTGCATCACTTGCTCTTGCACGACTCGACGCGACCGGCGGCGCAGCGGGCCGCCTGGACCAAATTTGCATTCATCCGCATCGCCGACGTGGCCTTAGCGATCGCCTGCATCCTGCTGTACCGCGAATTCGGGACGGCGTACCTGAGCGAATTGTTTACCGCGGTCGCTGACCTCTCGGCCGCCAGCGTTGCGCTGCAAACCGCGGCGCTGTTACTGGTTTTGGCCGGGGCGATCAAATCGGCCCAGTTCCCGTTTCACACTTGGTTGCCCCAGACGTTGGAAACACCGACTCCGGTGTCCGCCCTGATGCATGCGGGGATCGTCAACGCGGGCGGTTACCTGTTGGTGCGAACCAGCCCGATTGTCTCCGCCGCTCCGTGGACACTGGCCGTACTGGCGACGATCGGTGCCGTCACGGCGTGTTACGCCGCGGTCGTGATGTTGACACAAACCAGCGTGAAGAAGTCGCTTGCCTATTCGACCATCGCGCAAATGGGTTTCATGATGTTGCAGTGTGGCTTGGGAGCCTTCTCCGCGGCGCTGCTGCACATCATGGCCCATTCGATGTACAAGGCACACGCGTTTCTCGGCAGCGGGGACGTGATTGCCCAGCGGTCCCGCATGGCCGCTGTGGCGGGGGCGAGGCCAGAACGGAAAGCGATCGGTGGCGAAGCGCTAAGCCGCAGGACGACGGGACTGCCCGCCGCCGGTGTCTCACTGTGTTGCTTGGCACTTGCCAGTCTCACGCTGGGAATCAACCCATCGACCAAACCAGGCGGATGGGTGCTGGGTGCGGTCCTGTGCCTGGCGATCGCCCACTGGCTGGAGAAGGTCTTTGCGAGTGCGGATCGACGGCTCGCGTTGCAAAGCAGCGCCTTTGCGCTCGCGCTCTGTTTTCTCTACGCGATTTCCTTTCGCATCGTCGACGGTTTTGTCGACGACAGTGTGCCGGTCGTGACGCTGCCGGTCATGCAAGGGGCGGTCATCGGATCGATCATCGCTTGCGGATTCATCTCGATGCTCTGGACCGAGCGAACCACAACGCGCCGCGGGCCGATGTCCCGAGGCGGTCCCTGGTACGTGCATGCCAGCAACGGTTTTTACGTCGAGAGCGTTCTGCGCCGAGTTTTTGGTTCGCTTTCGAAAAGCTGAATCACGTCGCTTGCGACAAACGTTTTACAACCCCATCACTCACATCAAGAATCCCCCCATGTCATCAAACGCCCCGTACACAACTGAGCAAACAAACGACATTTTCCTTTCCCCTGCTTATGACCAACCGCACGTCTATCGCCAGATCGAAGAGATACTTGCCGGAGTCACGCAAGTGGTTTCGAAAGTTTGGCCGCTGAAAGACTACGTGGCGATCAATCCGTACAGCGGAATCGCCGGACGTCCCTTTGCCGATGCGCGAGCGTTTCTGCAAGTCTTTTCCGACTGTGAACTCCTGATGCCGATTCAGTATTATCGATCCCAGTACGCCAAGGGACGCATCACCATCGACGATGTGCGTCAGGCGATTGCGGAATGCCAGCAGGACGGGGTCTCGATTCATCTGTCCGTCGACCAGGTGATGGACCGATTGCGAGTGTCCGTGAGCGACGAGTCACCCGGTCGGCATCCGACGACGCGCAATGGTCAACGTCCGATTCGAACAATCGCCGAGCTGTCCGACCCGTTCTCGCCGCAGGGATGGGGCGAAACCATCACCGACGAGTTGGGCAAGTTTTGCTCGGCACACTACGATCAATTTCAATCCAGCTGGAACAGCCCCTGGAAAGAGTTGCCGGTTTTTCAAGCGTGGCGCAGCGCGGCGATTCATGATTGCAACCCCGAGATTCTTGGGCTGACTGGATTTCGTCGCTTTGTGGCGGAATTGCCCCACACGCCCGTCGCTGCGATCGTCGACTTGCTGACTCGATTGCAAATCCCCAGGCCGCTGTGGGAAAGTTTCTTGCTGTGCCAGGTCTTCAGCATGCCGGGCTGGTTCGCGTGGGCGAAGTATCAAGACGACATCGATCCTGATACCGTGACGGAACACGTGATCGGACTGTTGGCCGCGCGAACGGCCTACGATGTCGCGCTGGCCGAGGCGACAAGTTTGAGCATCCGCTGGGATGCGATGATCGACGACGAATCGGCGACCTTCCGCATCCCGGAAGGGATTTCCGATGACGACACTGCCGTGCGAATGCTGCTGCTGCGGGCCAGCGAGATCAGCTATCGAGACCAGGTCCTCGCCCAGCTGTCGACCGCCGGTCCGAAGCAAACCACGCGCAAGCTGGCCCAGATGGTCTTTTGCATCGACGTGCGTAGCGAGCGGATCCGCCGACACCTGGAATCGACGACTCCGGAAATCGAGACCTATGGCTTTGCCGGATTCTTCGGCATGCCGATCGAATATGTGCGGTTGGGAGAGCAACACGGCGACGACAATGTGCCGGCGTTGATTCGACCGAGTTTCAAGCTGCACGAAGGCTTGGCCGATGGCGATGCCCGA
>NZ_JBFHKV010001070.1:0-2914 GCF_041595215.1 Stieleria sp.
CAGATAGGTGTACCCTGATCCGACGACGAACATCTGCGGAAAACGCTTCTTCAGTTCGGCGGTGGCCTCAATTTGACGGTCCACCCCGATCAATGGGTCTTCCGGCGGCTGGTATCCGTCGCTGGGTGGGAAGAAGGCCGGGCGTTGCAGGTGCGGTGTGTAGTAGGGGCTGCCCGCGGTCGTGCAAATCAATTTCATTCCAAGCGACTGCATCAATTCCAGAAACTGAATCGGTTCGGACAATTCCACACCGTCGCCGCGTGAATTGGACCCGAAGACCAGTCGCGGGTCGCCGGCGGGCTCGGGTTCGCCGACGCCCGAATCGGATTTCCGATAGGGCAGGAAATCGAAGATGCTGAGCCGGACGCCCAATTCCAGCTCAGGGGCTTCGGCGCGGATCCCCGCCACAATCTCGCGCAAGAACCGCGTTCGGTTTTCAAAGCTGCCGCCGAATTCGCCCGGCCGATCGACACCACTGAGCAACTCGTGACCGAGATAGCCGTGACAGTGTTTGACGTCGACGAACTGGTAGCCGAGCTTGGCGGCGCGGGCCGATGCGATGACAAAATCATCGATCAGGGACTTGAGTTCATCATCGGTCATGATGCCCGAATCATCGGTGATGTTCAGTCGCGGATCGAGCGCCGGGTTTCGCTGGGCGGCGCGTGGTTCAGGTTTCGTTTTTTCGTTCGGGCGGGCGAACCGTCCCGAGTGGGTCAGTTGCAACCCCACGACCAAATCATCGGTGTCGCCAAACCGTTCGGCGTGCGCCGCGATCAACAGTTCACGCAGCGCACCGATTTCGGAAAGATTGTTTTCGGTCAGGCACAATTGGTTCGGGTTGGCCCGGCCGTCGTGCCGAACCGCAACGGCTTCACCGCCCCACATCAGTTTGGCGCCGCTGATGCCAAAGTTCTTCCAACGTCGTCGGGTCAGTTCAGTCGGCTTGCCATCGGTTGTGCCGTCCCAACCTTCCATCGGCAAGATGCAGAACCGGTTCCCGATCGTCAACTTACCGACCTTGGCGGATTGCGCTAGCGGTGAGGTGTCGCCGGAGTCAACGACTTCATCGGCGGCGAGCTGCAAATCAAGTTCGCGAAGCCGCGTTTGGAAATCGTCAAACGTCTTCAGGCTGGCGATGCGTGGATAAGTCGGCATGGAAAATGACGTCAGTGGGGTAAATGAGGTGAAGAGAAGTGAATGGTGCGTCCGGCAACCAGGCTGTGGCGAATGCTTTGTTCAGGTTTCATTCGAGGGTTGCGTTGAATGGTCATTGAGCCCGCAGATGGCAGCGCGAACCCACGGAATTCTGGCGCCTTATCATCCGTGGGTTCGCGCTGCCATCCGTGGGTATTTTTTCCGCCCTGACCGCTTTTCCGCTCGATCAACGCAACTCCAAAATTAATTGTGTTCACACCCTACGCGGTCGTTTCGAGTGACTTTCCGGTGCGATCGAGTATTGATTCCAGATCGCGGGCGATGTGGCCGAGCACCTCGCGGTCGCTGTCCGGGCGAGCCGGGGAGCCGGGGTAGGTTTGATCGGTTTGGATTTGGTCACGCAGCTTTAAAAACATGGCCGCGTCGTGCTTGTAGGCGGGGACTGGCGGGCGGAATGCAAACGCGCCGAGGTACTGAAGCAAATCGTTCAGTTCGTAGAACGCCTCGTCACCGTTTTCCCACATGGCGTCACGGGCGGCGAAGGCATCGGGCGCAAACGTGCTGAGTCCCAACAGATAGTCGCTTCCGTACATCACCATGTCGATCGCCAGGTCGTTGCCGGTCATGACCTTGAATTCCGGGCGGATCTTGTCGCGGAGTTGCAAGCGTTGCCACTCCAGGACTCGATCGAGCGACGAGTGTTTGGCACCGGTGCAATTTTGAATTTGCATCAGACGTTCGTAGACGTCCAAGGAATAGATGCAGCCGAAGGGTGCGAACACGGGAGCCAGTTCGAACGCGTAAAACGAATCGCAGGCCGCGGCCAGGGTTTCGTAGCGGGAGACGATCTGATCGTCGCTTCCCTGGGTTAGCCCATAGGACTGGAAAAAGATCGGGGTTCCGCCGAGCGATTGAATCTGCTCGACCCCGACTCGGTAGGCGTCGGCGTTGAAGGGGGCGCCGGGCTGGTCAGCGACGAAGGCTCCGGCGACATAATCGCGGCCCCCCGCAATCGACTGTGTCCGCTCCAGCGCCTGTTGGCGGGTCGCATCGTCGATCAAGTTCCCGTAGCCGGTGTCCATGTTGACCGCGGGGGCCAATCCGGCATCGAACGTCCGCTCGACATGAGCGTCAAAGCCCGGCCAGTCGACCGAAAGATCGCTCAACAGCGGCAACAGAATCGCCGAAACGCCGGTGATTTTTCGCCGCGGTTTCAACATCTTGATCGGGTCAATCGGTTCCACTTGATTCATGTTCCTGGCCAGTTGCGTTTCGGGCAAATTTGAAGTCTGATTGGCAGAGAATAGACGATTCTTCCACGGCTGTCTTGGAAAATCGGTCACGTCGCGTTTGGCATTTCGGGCATGCGGCCGGTTGATGGATGCCCGCTTGCCGGTGTGACCGATGTCAATGAGATTGTGGCAATGCCAAAGCAAACACTGACCGATCGAGCGCTGCACGAGAATCTTCCCGAGTGGGGCGTGCTGGTGTTGGAGAGCCACCATTCGCCACAGTTCACGATGGAATGGCGTGAGCACTCGTTTCTAAAACTGGTCTACGTCCTGCGTGGCCGCGGCGTGCTGGAGTTCCAGGATCGCGTGCACCATTTCGAGTCGGGGGATTTGGTGATCGTTCCGCCGATGACCGCCAACCGGATCACCGATGCCCCGGATGCGGCGAGCAGTTTGTACGTTTGTTGCATCGATCCGTCGTTATTCGCGTTCGACGACGGGCTGATTTCCCGTTTGCGCCGCGG
>NZ_JBFHKV010001071.1:0-2912 GCF_041595215.1 Stieleria sp.
GATTTGCTTCGATGTAGCGAAGATGCGACTCCAATTGAGTCGATTGTTCGCACCGCTACCGATGGTGGTCCGGCGGCGATTGCGGCGGTACTGCGAGTCGCATTGGAAACACAATTTCGAAATCAGAATCCGATTGCCGAATGCATCGGTTCCTGGTTGGCGGTGCGCCTAGCCGATGTCGATCTTGAGACCCGTGTTATGTTGGTAGAGCCTTTCACACTAGCGCTCGACTGCCCGATCGGCGACACGACGTCAAATTCGCAGTCCGCCGTGTTCGACAGCAAGGTGGCGCACCTTCGATGGATCAAGGACCAGCCAGCTCGGGGACACGGCACCTTAAGGGGATTTGATTGCAATCCAAGGGTTCGTGCCATGTCCCCGGGTTTGCTTGTTGGGCAATGGTTCTACGGTTGTCCTGCGAGGAATCCAACGTGGATAGTCTGATGGTCGAGAAATTGATTGGTCAAAAAATGAAGTCAAGTACTCAGAACCAAGTCTCCATCGGGAGGCTCCCATTTTTTGACCAACTCATCTTTTGACCCATTCACTTCAACGCGACCTGCGTCGGAGACATCAGGTAGCCGATTAGATCACGGATTTGGTCTTCGGTCAGTGTCGTCAGCAACCCGTCGGGCATCGGTGAGAGTGTCGTTTCTTTGACGTTTTCGATCGATTCGATCGGGATGGTTTCTTGACGGGATTGGGTTTGAATGACCATCGTCTTGTCGTTCTTCGAAACGACCAAGCCGTTCAACACGCGACCATCCTCCATCAACACGATCGTCATGCGATAGTCTTTGCCAACCACCGCACTGGGATCGAGGATGTTTTCCAACAGGTATTCCAGGCTGGATCGCTGGGCACCGGTCAGGTCGGGACCGATCTTCTCACCGTCACCGAACAACATGTGGCATTGCGAGCACGTTTTCTTGAACAACGCACGCCCTGCCGATAAATCCGCTTCGGCCAGAACATCGCCGGAGAGCCGGGCCTTCATCGCCGCGATTTTCTCGCGACGTTCCGAGGGCGAATCACGCAGTGCGCCCCAGGATTCGGTCAGCTTTTCCCGCAAGCCATCGTCACCGAGTCCCAGGATTTGCCGGGCGTGAAACGCATTGATGTCGCTGTGAGGAATCGGGTCTTTCGGTGCGTCGATCCGATCCAGCAACGCCGCCGCGAAACTAGGGCGGGAAACCAGGATCTCAATCAACGCGGGCCGATCATTGACATGAAACCGGCGATACATCTTGGCCAGTTTTTCGCCGACGGCGGGATCGTCGAAAAGCGACAAACCTTGAGCCGCCGTCGCATTGAGCTCACGCTGGTTCAACAACGATTCACAGATCGCACGTAGGTCATCCGGCCGAGCACTGATTAAACTCTCTAGCGCCGATTGCCGTGTTTTGAGCGAAACCTTGGACGACATCGCAAGCTCGCGCAACTCGTCGATGGCTCTGCCGTCACCGAACAGTAGGTTTAGCTCGCGAACGATATCCGGATTGGCTTTTGCCGCTTGGCTTTGTGCGATGGATGGCCAGTTCTCAGGCATGGGAACTTTCAGCCACCCGCGATAGGCTTCCGCCATGCCGCGCAGAACGCTCGCTTGCAATCTTGCCGGCATCTTCAGCGCGGCGGTCAACACGTCGTCGAGGGGCTGGGGCGTTGTTTCGACCCGGGTTGCCAATCCACGCGTGATCCATCGCAGCGTGTCCGGCCAGCGGCACTTTGCCGCGACCTTCGCCAACGCCGCGGGGTCTTGGTCGACCAGCGGCATCAGACCGAACCAGACCATCATCGGTAAATCGCGGTCTTCGGCAAATTCTGGTTGGGCGACCAGTTCGCTGGCAATCAAGGCGCGTTGCCGGACGGGCAAACGTTGCAGCGTGGACGCCAAGGTCAAGTGGACCAGCCCGGATGGATCTCGCTGCGCAGAGCGTTTCAACGCCGCCAGCGTTTCAGGATCGTCGGGATAAGTGACATCCGGTTGCGGTCCCAGCAACGTGTCCAGCGGCCAGTGGTCGGTCAGCAGCCGAATGGCCCAGACACGCACGTGTTCATCGGGATCACTGAGCAGGCTTCGCAGTTGCTCGGGCGTCGTGTTCCCCGCTTGGTAGTCACGCCAAAGCTGGGGCAATTCGCCGTCACCGGCCAAGCAGGCCGGCTTGGTGAATGGGCGAGTCGGTTTGCTGCCGGCTTCATAGCTGATTTTGTAAACGCGTCCGCTGGTTCGATGCACGCCGGTGTGATCGTGGCATTCACCGGTATCACTCCAGTCGAGCACATAGACATCGCCGTCGGGACCGACGCTGATTTCGATGCCGCGAAAGAACGGGTCTTTGCAAATCAAGAAATCGGGTTCGTGACTGGCCAAGTAACCGGCGCCGTGACGGTTGATCCTTTCGACGTTTGCCCGCAAGCCGTGCATGTTCAAGGTGAACAACTTGTCGCGATATTGCTGCGGCCATCGGTCGGATTGATAAATCATCATGCCGATGTGGGCATGGCCGCCACCGAGTTCATCGGCGGCTCCATCGCGGCTGTTGGTCCACGATCCCGTGCGATCGTAGTGGTAGTGGTCGGCGATCATGTCCATCCGCTCGAACACCAACGGGTTGGGGCTTTCACCGAACGACTCGATGAAGTGGGCGCCGGGGATCGAATGCCAGAGATGGCCGATCACGGTGTTGATAAAAAACAGTTCGCCGTTGGCGTCCCAGTCGGATCCCCAAGGGTTGACGGTGCCGTGGTTTAGAACCTCGACGGTCTGACGCTGCGGGTGATAACGCCACATGCCGCCATCGATCGGAATCCGTCGATCTTCCGGCGTCCCTGGAACACCCAAATTGCCGGGACAGGAATGGCCGCAACGCCCATACAGCCAACCGTCGGGGCCCCAGCGGAGTCCGTTGGCA
>NZ_JBFHKV010001072.1:0-2908 GCF_041595215.1 Stieleria sp.
GACGTCGAATTGGCGTGGCTGGGCGGTTACACCTTTGTCAAACTGAACCGATCCCATCACGCCGTCCCGTTGGTTTCACGCGACCGGGACCTGCGTTTCACCAGCTATTACCTGACTCGGGCAGACGAATCGGCAACGACGTTGGTCGATTTTCGCGGCCGTCGATTTGCCTTCGGCTCGCGTCTTTCCACCTCCGGGCACCTGATGCCCCGATACTTCATGCGGGAAGCAGGCATCGATCCGGAAACGTTTTTTGAATCGGTCATTTACACCGGCGCCCATGATGCGACGGCCATCGCGGTTCGAGACGGCGAGGTCGATCTGGGCGTCGCCAACGGCCCGATCATCGAATCCATGTTGGCCTCGAAACGGATCGGCCGAAACGCAATTCGCGTCATGCAAGAAACGCCGCCCTATGTAGATTACGTCTGGGCCTGCCAATCCGATCTTCCTGCATCGGTTCGAACAGAACTCCGCGACGCGTTTTTGAACTTGTCCGAGGCCGATCCCGGAAACGCCGCTATCTTAGATCACCTGTTGGCCAAGTACTTCGTGCCCGTCCACCCCGACGATTTTGAAGTGTTGCAAAGCATTGTCGACGAGATCGACCCGTCAGGAGAACCACGATGAAACGTGTTCGCGTCGCGTCCCAAGAATCGTCGCGGTCGATCTTCACTTACATCGTTTTGCTGGTCGTGATCACGATCCTGGTCAGTTGGGCGATCGCCGGAACCCTGATCCAGCGCCGCATTGCGGTCAATCGACTGAGTCGAAACTCGATCGACTATCACTCGGCCACGCGTCTGTCGCTTTCGAAAATCCAATCCGAATTGAGTCTGATTCGGCAACATCGTTACCAGGCCTTGCTCGATCCGTCCGATCCCATCCTCGCCGAGGACGTGCGTCGGGAGACGAGTCGTTCGGCCTACATCATCAATCAACGTCTGAGCCGGATTCAGCGGATCCAACAGCAGTTCGACGAGCCCCAGTTTGAAGCCACCACGCGGCGTCTAGCCGAAGCCGTTGGCGCGTTGAATGAATCCGACGAGAGCCCGCAATCGTCTCCGCTCTCGCAATCGGACGCCTTGGAGAGGATCGGGATTCGCTGCATTCAACTCGATCGACTGCACGCCCACGCGTTTCGCGACGACGCTCGCTTGATGCAAAGCCTGGAGGATTCGCGAATGTTCCTGGCATCCGTCGTCAGCCTTTCCGGGCTGGGACTTGCGGCCATCATTACCGTCCTGGTGTTCGCCAAACGCGCCGTCAACCGTCGCGATGAAATGGAACGGAAACTGGCCCAGCGGGCGATTCAAGCCGAGTTGCTGTATCGCGCCGTGACGATGTCCGAAGACACCTCGACGTACCGTGAAGCGTTGGAGAAATGCGTCAAAATTATTTGCCAGATGACCGACTGGAGCGTCGGACACGTGTATTGGCCGTCCCCGTCCGAACCGTCACGGCTGGTCTCGGCTGACATCTGGCACTTCTCCAATCCCGCACGTTTGGAAAGTTTTCGCCAAGCCTGTGAAAACACATTTTTTGTGACCGGGAACTGCCTGCCCGGCCAAATCTGGGAAACCGGCCAACCGGCTTGGATCGTGAATATCCAACAAGATCCAAACTTCATCCGCAAATCATTGTGCGACTCCCATGGGCTTCGCAGTGCCCTCGGATTCCCGATCGTGATCGACGGACAGGTGGTGGCGATTCTAGAATTTTTTAGTGAACGCACGATCCAAGCCGACGAAGTGATGCTGTTGATGGCCCGCAGCGTCGGCGAACAGGTCGGACGTGTCTTGGAACACATCCAAGTGAAGGAATTGCAACGCCGCCATCACGAACGGGTCGAAGCGGAACTCAATGAAGCCAAAAAAGAACTGGTCGTCAAAACGCGTCTGGCAGCGATCGGCCAGGTGTCGGCACAGGTCGCTCACGAGATACGAAACCCCTTGGGCGCGATCAGCAATGCCATCTATTACCTCAAACGCAGCCCCCAAATTGACCAACAAAAAAAGACGCAGTATCTGGATTTGATGAATCATGAGATCGCGACGTGCAACGAATTCATCGACGAATTGCTGGACATCACGCGTCGCAGAAAAATGGATCGCAAACCGACCCGACTCTCTGATCTGGTCGAGCGGGTACTTTCCAGATCGAAGCTGCCACAGAATATCGATCTTCAGGTACATTGTAGTCCTGACACCTTCGAGTGTTTCGTTGACGAAGATCATTTCGTTCAGGTGCTTCAAAACCTGCTCAATAATTCGATGGATGCGTTACTGGTGTCAGGCGGACAGATCCAAATCACAGCGCGGCGGGCCGATGATCGCGATGTCATTGTCGTTCGCGATTCCGGTCCCGGCATTCCATTGCCAGACCGCGGCTCGGTCTTCGACGTGTTGTTCACGACAAAATCCTCCGGAACCGGTTTGGGCCTTGCCATTTGCAAACAAATTGTCGAACAACACGGCGGAACGATCCGGGTCGCCGACGGTGAATCCGAGGGGACCGAGTTTCAAATCTGTCTCCCCTCCGTACCGGCCAGCTCAAACTCAACCCCGTCCCAGACTCACTGAACCGAAGATGCCACCGATCTACAAGCCGCGCGTCATGATCGCCGAAGCAGTCGCTCTATGGCGCGCGATGTCCGGCCAGGCGTGTTCGCGTGAACCGTCCCCCCTCGTGCGTTTGCAAAGGAGTTTAGGAAACGATCGTGAGTAATGCGGCCACCGCACAATCGAATCTGCTGATCGTCGACGACGAGCCCAACCAGTTGTTGACGCTGCGCGACATCTTCGAAAGCGAAGGGTTTCAGGTGTTCACCTGCCAGTCCTGCGAAGAAGCGCTGCAGCAATGTGGCAATCAAGTGTTTGCCGTCGCGATCCTTGATTTGCAGCTACAC
>NZ_JBFHKV010001073.1:0-2907 GCF_041595215.1 Stieleria sp.
GTTTTTGCTTGTGGAACGTCGCGGGGTATCGCCAGTCGCCAAAAAACAGCGAGTCTTCGAGCAACAACACCTGCGACGGCTTCTGACGTAGGCCCGGGTGATCGGAGAACAGTTGATTGGGAAGGATGGCCAGAATCAAAGTGATCACCTTGGGGGCGAGCGGTTTGCGAGTCAGAATCGCGTCGGTTTTCGGTTGAACTGTAGCGGACCGGTAATTCGCAGCCGGTCGTCGGGAGCGGATTGAGGAGTGCGGATTGGCGGGGCGCTTGCCATGCCCCTAACGTTCCGCCGGGCAAACACACTCTTTCCAATCACGGAGATTGACATGGCTGAAACACCAAACACTCAAAATTGGCCCGAATTGGCGATCGGACTGTACGATAAATTGACCGGCCGCAACGCCGAGATCAGCTACTCGTTCGACGAGTTTGAATTGAACGTCCCCAGTTCCACCGCGGCCGATTCGCCGAGTGCCCATTGGAAGATGAATGGGACGATCCGCATCGCGACCCGCGACCGCGCCGCCGATCAAGCGAGCTGATGGTGGCGAATCGGTTCCCGTTGACGCTGGAGGGTTGGGTGAAATTGGAAGTCCAAGGGCGGTCTTTTTCCGTTTCTGCAGGACCGAAAGCGATCGTCGTCGATTTCCCGGACGTGCACGCCCTGCTCGGCGCGATTCGCAGCACGGGCCCAGGTGTCTCATTGCGCCCCCTGATCAAAAGGGTCGTCCAGTGGTTGGTCCAGACGGAAAACAGACTGGATTTACGGATCGATGGTGCGCCAATTGGACGACTCGGATTTGGCGTGCCGTCGGGTTTGGGGGTGCTGTTGGGCGTCGGCCATCTGCGGGTCGCGGTGCTTCCTTTATTGCGTTCGATGTTCTAACTAGTGGTGTCGATTGAATGAGTGACGGTCGGGACAGGCTGGACGCTGCAATGCCGACCGCGGTTGAGTGAATGGACAACGAAATGGTTTCCTTTGAACCGTTGTTACGGCCGACGTCCAGTGGACTCTATTGCGATGCTGGTGACTTTTATGTCGATCCGACTCGGCCGGTCGATCGCGCCGTCGTCACGCATGCTCACAGTGATCACGCCCGCTGGGGGTGCAGGCATTATCTCTCTGCTGCGCCCGGCGAGCATCTGTTGCGGATGAGAATGAACGATGACGCCGAGTTTCAATTCCTGCCTTACGGCGAATCGATTTCAATCGGCGGCGTTCGCGTCAGCCTCCATCCGGCCGGCCACATGCTCGGATCGGCCCAGGTCCGCTTGGAGCACCGCGGCAAGATCGCGGTGGTGACGGGCGATTACAAGCTGGGGCGCGATCTGACCTGCCAATCCTGGGAACCGGTGCAATGCCATCTGTTGGTGACCGAAACGACGTTCGGGTTGCCGATCTATCGCTGGCCGTCACCGGAATCGGTTCGCGAAGAGATCAATGCCTGGTGGCGGCGCTGTCGCGACGAGGGAAAGTGTTGCGTGTTGTACGGCTACGCGGTCGGGAAAAGCCAATCGCTGCTGGCCGGGCTGGATACGACGCTGGGGAAAATCTTCACCCACGGCGCGGTGGAAAAAGGTGTGCAAGCCTATCGCCGCTCGGGTGTGGAATTGCCGGAGACGCATTACGTCGGTGCGGTGGAAGGGAAGCAGGATTGGAGTGGGGCAATGGTGATTGCCGTCCCGAGTGCCCACGGATCGGCTTGGATGAAGCGGTTTGGTCGCGTCAGTACTGCGATGGCCAGCGGGTGGATGGCGGTGCGGGGATCGCGGCGACGGCGGGCGATGGATCGGGGGTTTGTGGTCAGCGACCATGTCGATTGGCAGTCGCTGCTGGTCGCGGTCGATCAATGTGATCCCGAGACCGTATGGGCGACGCACGGGTACACCGCCGCGGTGGCGCGGTACTTGAATGAGAACGGACGAAACGCCGACGAACTCGATTCCGGGGGGCGTCGCGAGGGAGACGAAGATGCAACGGCGGACGCGGCGGAGTCTGCGTCATGATTCGATTTGCCGAACTGTACAACGAACTGGACTCGACCACCAAGACGAACGAAAAGATCGCGGCGATGGTTCGCTACTTTGCCGGCGCGGATCATTCCGATGCCGCTTGGGCGACCTATTTTCTGTCCGGCAACAAACTGCGACGCCTGGTGCCGACATCGTTGCTGCGGGTCTGGGCCGCCGAGCAGGCCGAGATCCCCCAGTGGTTGTTCGAAGAGTCGTATCAGGCGGTCGGCGATCTGGCGGAGACGTTTTCACTGGTCGTGCCGCCTGGGACGACGACAACGGATGAATCATTAACGCATTGGGTCGAGCATCGATTGCTGCCGCTGCGCTCGATGAGCGATGAAGAACAACACGCCGCGGTGCTGCAGATCTGGAACGAAACGCCGGCCCGGTTGCGACTGGTGGTGATGAAGCTGGTGACCGGATCGTTTCGTGTCGGTGTCAGCAAGCGACTGGTCACGCGAGCGATCGCCGGGCATGCCGGAATTCCAGCCGACGTCATCTCCCATCGCTTGATGGGAGACTTTGACCCATCGGCCGAATCGTTTGCGTCGTTGATCGATCCCGAGATCCAAGATACGGTTCCCAGCAAACCCTATCCGTTTTGCTTGGCGCATCCGATCGACAATGAGAAAGGACCGGAGGTCTTGGGTGAGGCGTCGGACTACTTGGCGGAGTGGAAATGGGACGGGATCCGGGGACAGGTCATCCGCCGATCTGGCCAGACATTTCTTTGGTCGCGTGGCGAGGAGTTGATGGAGAATCGTTGGCCGGAAATCGAGTCGGCTGCCGAGTTGCTGCCCGATGGGACGGTGATCGACGGTGAGATTCTGGCGGCGATTCCAGACGGTGCGGTGTTGCCTTTTGCTCAACTGCAACGACGGATCGGCCGCAA
>NZ_JBFHKV010001074.1:0-2902 GCF_041595215.1 Stieleria sp.
CGCCACCACAACCACCCCGCGGCGAAAAACGACCGCAGCCGGCCGCAAACGCCTAGGCAAATCGCTCAAGGAAATGAACCCGAGCAAGTAGTGCATCGCTCGCTTGGCCCGGTCACAGGCGACCGTTCGACCATTCCGCGCGAGCAGTGATGCAGCCGAGTCGCAATCGCCCGAAGCGATCGTCATTTCAGCGGCACGTACAACTGAGTCACCAACGCCTCGGGCGGAGTGTTCTCGGGGCTATTGGCGTAGAGTTCCACGCCGGGCAGTTTTTTGTGGACCTTGCGTTTGCAGGCTCGCAAATTCTGGTAGGCCGCTGCCCAGGCGTTGCCCAGATGTTCGTAGCGTCCGGTATGGGTGACGTGCATGGCACTGAAGCCTGGCAGAGAGCGCGCGGTCAAGCCCGGCGGCGTTGCCGTGCCTTCGTCGACCACCATGCCACTGGTGTATGACAGCGTTTGTGTCTTGAGGTCCATGTCGTCGTAAACCGACAACCACTGGCCATCGGTCGCGATGCCGGCGTCCTCAAGTGATTGATGGACCTGTTTGATCGTGTCGTCCATCGAGGGCCCAATCTCGGCCAGCGTCGACCGGCCGGATTTTCCGACGATGAAGTAGGGCTGTGATTGAGCGATTCCGTTGACCACGGTTTGTGTTGCGACGTCACCGGTCTCGACCCGTTCTTTCAGCATCCGCAACCCGCGGTCGAAATCCATGCTCATCAAGCTCACCATCATCGATTTCATCCAGAACATGAAAAACGGCAGGGCTCCCTGCATCTCCCAGCGGACCAGCGTTCCGTCTTGGCTGTCTTCGTTTCGAGCTTTCTTGACTTCGAAATGAACCTTGGATTGCGACCGCCAGGGACGCGTGAAACGCAGCTGCGCGTGCAGGGTGCCGATCGATTGCGTCGCGGTCGGCCGATGCAGTTCCTGGTGCTCCATCTCGCCCGCGCCCACGACGGGGCCTTCCCAGCTGTAACCGCCACCGACCGCGGTCGGATCGCCCTGCAGCGTGACCTTGGCGTCCTTGTCGGTGAGCAACCACGGGGACCAGGTTTTCCACGTCGCGAAATCGCTGAGGATGGAAAACACGGTCTCGGGATCGGATTGGATGTGCGTCGTTCGTGAAACGGTGAAAGCCGGCATGGCGTGGGACTCTCGGACGTAACTGGGACAGTCGTGGCGGAGAATGCCAGTTTAGCACGGCGGCGGCGTTCCGATCGGGTTAAACGACTGGCTGCTTGCGTCGGCTTTTGAACCACTCGGCAAAGCGGGTCCAAAACTTTTTGGGCATCCGTCCGGTGATCAATTCTTCGGTCCAGGTTTCGCGGCTGGAATCAAAGTTGTGCCAGGCGGCCTCCAGATAGGGCTCCGACGACGCCGACAGGGTTTCGTAGAAACCTTTCTCGGAGATCTCCGTCAACGCGTCGCCGTAGTGGGAAAAGAAATGTTCATCGAGCAGGCTTCCGGCGACGCGGACGGTCGACAACGCGCCCCGCGTGGACAACGACAAGCGATCGATGGCGAACATCGTCATCGTCGTGCTCACGTCCCAGATCCCGACGTGCGCTTGGCCGGCGGCGGCTTCCATTTCGTTCCACAACCGTTTGATCTCGCTTTGCGGAATCAACTTGCGCGGGTCCACGTTCTGGATCTCAAGCGTGAGTTGCGAGATCGTTTCCGTCATCGCGTCGACACTCAACGGCGGCGCGTTGGCTGCGCCCGACGCTCGGGCGCCGGTTTTTTCGAGTGCATCGACCAGATCCGAGACATGATCGATGCTGGATGATTCGTCGATGATCCCTTCACGTTTGAGTTCGTCGCTGAGCCGTTTCAGGTAGTGGCTTGAGCCATAGGCAACGTCGTTGAACACCGCCAGGACCGTGATCGGCGAGAGGTGCAGCGTCGCAGCGCCGGCCAAATCCAACAGCCCGCCGACCGCCTTCTGTGCCAACTGGGCTTCTTCGGCATCGGCCGCGACCGCGTTCGGATTTTCGACGCCGCCGACGTCATGGATCATCATGTCCAACGCTTGCTGGACGAATGCCGAGTAGGTCTTGGACGATCGGAACGCGGCCGGGATCAACCAGCCTGCCGTCTCGTTGACCAATCCTCCGACGACCGCCGACGCGCTCCGCGCGGTCCGCTCCGGCAGCGACAACCCATACGTCAACGTGCCGAACAAGGAAGCGGTTTCGGCGGCCTCGGGAACACTCGCGGCCTCGACGGTCTGGGGGACGGTCGGTGGTTGGGGATCCGGCATGACAAGTCCACGCGAGGCAGTGATTGGGTGGTGGAAAGTGGATTAAGGTACCACCACGCCTGCCAACAGCTGGACCAGCGGTACGTCTTCGGTGGAAATGATTCTACCGATCGCCACACAACGTGACTCGGTCGGCACGTGGATTTCCTTTGACGATCGGATTCGGAGTTGCGACCCGTCGGCGAGTTCAAAAAACGATTCGGTTTCCCCTGTTTTCAATCGCCCGATCAGTAACATTCCATCGGTCTGACGACGCCCCCAGTTGATCCATTCGCTGCACAGTGGCTCCAACGTTTGCAACGCGTCGGACTCCATCAGTGTCTTCAGAAGTTTCGCCACACTCGGGCTGTCCGACGCAAACTCCAAGCTTCCGATCTGTGAAACCGAACGATAGGCCTGCAACTGCGCCAGCATCCGCTGCCGCGCCGGTTGGTCTTTCGAATCGTCAGCCTGCCATCGGCTGATCGCCCGGATCGCCTCGGCACAGGCTTCGGTCAATGCGGCGGTGTCGAGTTCAGGGGCGGGGATTGTCGGCGTCTGGGGCGCTTCGGTTGCCAAATTTTTCGATTTCGATTCCGCCGTCTGGGTCGGTTCAGGAGCAGTCGGTTCAGGAGCAGTCGGTTCAGGAGCAGTTGGC
>NZ_JBFHKV010001075.1:0-2901 GCF_041595215.1 Stieleria sp.
CAAGGTGATCGCGTGCTGTGGCAAAAGGAATTGGTCGACACCCCGCTGCAAGTCATCTGCTTCATGCTCGATCCGAGCGGCGAAGTGCTGATCGTCGGCTACGACGGCACCATTCTGCGGTTGCAGCCGAATCCGATCACCGAGGCCAGTCAGTCGTTTCCGACACGACTCAGCGAGACCGGACTGTTCGCCGACGTTGAATCTCTCACGCCGGCCGCGGGTGTCGTCGAGTACGAAATCAGTGCCCACCATTGGGCCGATGGTACCCAGTCCCGACAGTGGATCGCGATCCCCGGCGACGAACAACTGACGCTGTACGATCGAGACGATTGGCAGACCGGACAACTGGCGGGGCGATTCAAGTTCCCAGCCGATACCGTCGTTGCCAAAACCGTCACCTACCGCACCGATCCGAGGGACCTGGCGACCGAGCGGCGTTTGGAGACCCAGGTGCTGCATTTGCTCGGCGACGAATGGCAAGCGTACAACTACGTTTGGAACGACGATCAAACCGACGCCGTGCTGCAAGATGACGTCGCGTCCGAACGCACGTTGACCATCAAGGACGAACGATTTCCCGGCGGCATGCGCACCCAAACCTGGCGTCACGCCAGCCGCAGCGAATGCCTGCTCTGTCACATCTGGGCAGCCGGTGGCGTCCACGCCTTCTGGCCGGAACAATTAAACATCGGCTCCCTGCAAGACAACCAGCTGACCCGTTTGACCAAGCTGGGACTGTTTCGTGATCCGGTTCCCGCGAAACCACCGATCGCATCCCCCCATGATCCATCCCAACCGATCCAGGACCGGGCACGATCCTACCTGGCACTGAACTGTTCGACTTGTCATCGCAAGCAAGGCGGCGGGACCGCCAACTTCAACTTCGAGGTGACGAAGTCATTGGAGTTCAATAATTACCTTGACGAACCACCGGCCCAAGGCACGTTCGGCATTCCAGACGCTCGCGTCGTCGCACCGGGCGATCCGCACCGCAGCGTGCTGCTTTATCGTGCTCTGAAAACCGGCCGAGGACACATGCCACAATTCGGATCCAACGTGATCGACGTCCAAGGAGTGACGCTGCTGCGCGACTGGATCGCCTCGATGAAGGGCGGGGACAGGACCGATGACGTCTCCGAAGCGATCGCTGACTTGGCATTGGATGACGACTTCGACCGCAAATTGGACCATCGGCTGCAGTCGCCCGGAGCAGCGTTGGAATTGTCGCTGGCCTGTGCCCAACTGTCTGCGGCCAACGAACTTCGAAGTGCCATCGTTCAGCGAGCAACCCAGAGTGACGATCCCCTGGTACGAGATTTGTTTGAACACTATCTCCCCGAAGACCAGCGTGTCACCCGTTTGGGCGCGACGATCGACGAAGAGACACTGTTGGCGATCGAGGGTTCCGCCGAGCGCGGCAAGCACTTGTTCGAGCAAGCGAAGGACGTGAATTGCCGACTTTGTCATCGCATCGGAGCGATCGGGCAAAACGTCGGCCCCGACTTGAGCGGCATCGGAACCCAAATGACGCCCGGAGAATTGTTGGCCAGCTTGGTGCGTCCCTCGGAAAAGATCGATGCCAAGTACCGCGCTCGAAAGGTGTTGACCGGCGACGGCGAGGTGTTCGTCGGGATCGTCACCGAGGAGACAGCGGAACAATTGACGATGACCGATGCGACCGGGAAATCACGAACGCTAGCGGTCGATGAAATCGAGTTGATGGAACCGTCGGCAAAGTCGGTGATGCCCGACCAATTGCTCTCCGGCATGACGCCCCAGCAAGCCGCCGACCTGTTGGCCTATTTGAGATCGCAGCGCACGATCGGACCGCTGCAACACAAGTCGGCGATCGTTCGACGCACCCGCCAACCGGTCGTGATCGATGGACGACGTGACGAAGCCGCCTGGGCATCCGCGCCATCGGTCGGCGAGTTTGTGTTCACCTGGTGGAACGAAGGCGATGGACCGCGGCAACCCACCGACGCCAAACTGTTGTGGGACGATCAGTTCCTCTACGTTTCGTTCCATTGCACCGATCGCGATGTCTTGGCGACGCGGACCGAGCGCGACAGTGACGTGTATCGCGATGATTGCGTGGAGGTGTTCGCGTCACCCGAGATCGATCACCCAGAAAACTATTTCAACCTCGAAATGAACGCGCTCGGAACCCAGCTGGACAATTATCGTCCCGAAGGTAAAAACCCCGACGATGAATGGAACCCGGATGGTATTCGATGCGCGGTCGTCGTCGACGGAACATTAAACGATTCGACCGACACCGACCGTGGCTGGACCTTGGAAGTCGCGATTCCATTCCGGTTGTTTCAACACGTCTTACCATCCGGTCGCCCCGAGGTCGGCGACCGCTGGCGGTTGAACCTGAATCGGTTGGAAGGCAACATGGCGGTTAAAAGCCAATGGTCACAAGGCGACCGTAATTTCCCACGCTTCCACCACCCCGACTACTTCGGCTTTGTCGAATTTGTTGAGTAGAGCGTGGGCGAGGCATCCGCGTTTGCGATTCGCGATTGTGGATCGCAAGCTGGAAGCGTACGCCACTGCGGATCATCCGTTGGTCGGGATAGCCAGCACGGGACAGGGTGCGTGACGGACGACTTTGTCGGTCGTCGTGCCACGAAAGACATCCAAGAATCCGTGAGCGCCGTCGGTCACCATGGCGATCAGGTTGGCTTTGGTTTCGCTGGCCAGCGCGATGATTTCAGACGCCGGATCGCCCGCCGGGACCACCTTCTGCTCGACTCGCCAGGGGCCCTCGGGAATGTTGACGTCGGGCATGGACGTCGAGCCGACGTGGAACAGCGTCAACGTCGCGTTCTCGCTTCCCAGCGCCGAGATCGCGCGCAGCCCGCGTTCGATGGCCTCGCTGGAATGCGGCGTCTG
>NZ_JBFHKV010001076.1:0-2895 GCF_041595215.1 Stieleria sp.
AGTCGCTCAGCCGTGATTCGGGCCACGAGGTCTGTTGTCGCGCCCGTCGTTACCATCACGATGACACCGAGCTTCCCCGTCGTTCCCGGCCGCAGCGTCCTGATCACGGCCTCGACCGACAGCTTTGTCGCGGTTCCGGACATCATCATTGAAGTCGACGGTCAAACGCTTGCCCTCGATTCAAGAAACCGTGCCGAGTTTGTTCCCTCTCAATCCGGCAAGTTCTTCGTCACGGCGACTGCGACCGACATCAATGGTAACGTTGGTCAAGCCGAAGCGATTGTCAAGGTTCGCAGCGGCACGGACACGCAACCACCGCAAGTTGAAATCGATTCGTCGATCGAAGGCACGCGGCTGACCTCGTTGACCCAAGTTCGGGGTTCTGTCACCGACGCGAATCTTGATCGCTGGGAACTCGCGGTTGCACGAGTGGGCGCCGAATTCAAGACGGTCGCGAGCGGCGTCGCGTCGATCGCCGATTCAGTCATTGCGACGTTGGACCCGGCAAACTTCTCCAACGGCATTTATCGAATGCAACTCTCGGCAGTCGATTTTGACGGGAGGAAGTCCACCGATGAAATTCTGTTGGAGCTCAACACCGAGATCAAACCGCAGCGATTCCTCCTAACGCAGACCGACGTCGTCACCACGATCGCGGGTGAAACACTTCGCATCGAACGCCAGTACGATTCACTGGAACAAGGCGTTTCTGGCAAGTTTGGCAACGGCTGGCGTTGGACCGAAGGCGAGATGAGAATCGAAACCGACCTCGCATTGAGCGGTCGTGAGGCGTTCGGTTCATTTACTGCTTATGAAGTGGGTACACGACTCTACTTGACGCTTCCCGAGGGGCGACGCGTCGGGTTCACATTCTTGCCCAAACGCGAATCCGGCGGCCAAGTGAACGTCTATCGGCCGCAGTGGGTCGCGGATAGCGGAGTAAGCCACCAACTCGAATCAGCAGATGCACTACTTAATCTCGCCGGGAATCGACTTTATGAACTCGCCAGCGGTCGCCCATACAACCCGGCGGATTCTCGGTTTTCCGGCGCCTTTGAATTAATCGCGCCGGACGGAACTCGGTATCGGTTGGACGCTCAAGGCAATACCAGACGGCTGACGATGCCATCAGGAACCTCATTTGTGGTGGCTGATTCCGGAATCATCCTTTCGGGCACTCAGCGACTCGACTTCATTCGTTCGGAGGCCGGCGGCATTGCGCAAGTTACATCGCCAAATGGTGAATCAGTGCATTATGCGTACGAGCGATCCGGCAACCTGTCGACGGTTTATGAGAGCGGCAGCACTGAATTGCAGCGTTTCGAATATGAGACCGCATCGACGGGCAGACTTGCATTGGTTCAAGACGGTGCCAGTGGAACGCAAATTCAATACCTTCCGACCGGCCCGGTCACGTCAAACAGCGAGTTTCTGGGTACGGCGAATCGATTCATCGGGGGCCCTGTAACGGCTCAAATCGATGCCGGTCAGGTAAGGCGGTACACCTTTGCCATCGCCGACACGGAGATTCGCTCCACGCAGGCTTCCGAAGTGCTCGTCGGGATCAACGTTAGCAGAAGCGGAGGAGCGCTGACGCCCGCGATTCCGCGGCTTGATGGCGTCACGCCTGTCGCAAGCAACGCGACAGCCACCGAAGCGTTCGCGCTGTTCGCGATCGATCAGGCTGGGTTGAGAATGCTCTCGATCGAAGGTGCCGACATCGATACCAGCGGAGCGTTCACGGCCGAAATCTTCATCGCAGGAGACGTCAATTCAGATGGCCGCGTCGATGCGAACGATTCGCAGCTTCTTGCCGGCGCACTCGGAAGCAGCAGCGGCGATGCGAATTATCAAGTAGCGATCGACTCGAATCGCGACGGCATCATTGATGCCAGTGATGTTCAGATATTGAACGCTAATTTGCAGTTCGCGGCCAACTTGGCGCCGACACTCGATTCGGACTCGAAGCTAACCCACGAGAATCTTGAAGTTGTTTTCCCCGTGTCCGATCTGGCTGACGATGTCGACGGAGATGCGGTTTTCCTTAGCATCCTGTCTTCGATCGGCGGGACCGCAACACTCGTCGACTCGGGAAGCAGCCTCCGTTTTGTGCCGGCTGTCGGATTCGTCGGTGATGCGGCGGTTGAACTACGCGCCACTGATGGATACAGCCTGTCCGACAGCAGCACAGTGACGGTCAACGTCAGCGACTCGCCGTTGTTAGGTCTCGACTTTGTCGAGCGTTCGCCGACGCTTTATTCGGGTCGATCTTACGGCGTCGAATTGCTCGGTGACTTCGCCGATCAGGATTCGGTGCAGTTACCGCCGTCGTATTTCACACTCACTTCGAGTGTCCCGGAAGTGTTTTCAATCAACCCCGGCGGATTTGGGACAGCCGACGAGCGGGGAAGCTCCGTTTTGGTGGCCGAAGCGAACGGCTTGCGCACCGCGACCGTTGTGAACGTCGTCCCATCGGCTGAACATCTGACATCCCGCGGATTCGGAACGCTTGACGTCTATCCACTTGCGGTCTCGCTGCCAAACGACGGCACGACGCGACAGATTTTGACGACGACAAATCAAACGTTCGTCACGCCAGAAGTTCCTGAGAACGTCGTTTATGTGGTCGGTGATCCGAGTGTGGTGGAAGTTTCACCGGACGGGGTGATCACGTCGAAAGATCCAGGAGAGACCGACATCACAGTAATCGTTGAGGGCGTGGAACAAGTGATTCAGGTCTCGGTGTTGGAGCCCGTGGCGGGGCCGGCAACGCTCGATGCCGGTGGGGGCATCGTACGCGGCAGCGACGGGTCCTTGATCCAAATCCCAGCCGGCGCAATCGGTACTCCGACCGTTGTGAGTATCGCTCCGGTCCAAGAAGCCGAACTTCCGTTC
>NZ_JBFHKV010001077.1:0-2888 GCF_041595215.1 Stieleria sp.
AGCAGCAACAACTTCGGCCAACTCGGTACGCCACCGACCCACCCCGAACTGCTGGATTATCTGGCCAACCGCTTCATGGCAGATGGTTGGAGCCTGAAGTCGATGCATCGGCTGATTCTGTCCAGCCGCGCCTATCAAATGTCATCCCAAGGCAATGAAATCTCCTTGGCCGCCGACCCCGACAATGATCTGTTTTGGCGATTTGATCCGCGACGATTAAGTGCCGAAGAGGTACGTGATTCGATCCTGGCCACCAACGGTTCGCTGAACACCGCGGTTTACGGACCGAGTGTCTACCCGACGCTGTCGCCCGAAGTCCTTGCCGGTCAATCTCGACCAGGCAGCGGTTGGGGGAACTCCAGCGAGAGCGATCAGAATCGACGCAGCGTTTACATCTATGTCAAACGCTCGCTGTTGACGCCGATGTTGTCCGCGTTCGATTTCCCGGATCCGGATCAAACCTGCGAAGCACGGTTCATGACGTTGCAGCCCGCGCAAGCCCTGTCGCTGCTCAACGGAGACTTCGCCGCCGAGCAGGCCGCCAAGCTTGCCGACAGCGTCGATGCCGCGGAAATCGACAATCGCGAATTGGTCCGCCGCGTCATCGCCGCGGTTCTGGCTCGCCCGGCGACCGAAGCGGAAATGGAAGACGGTGATCGATTGATCGCCAGCCTTCAAAAGAAACATCATCTTGATGCCGGGCAGGCCAAAACGCTGTACTGCCTGAGCGTGATGAATTGGAACGAATTTTTGTTTGTAGACTGACGGAAGTGAAATGAAGAATCAAAAGCGAAACTTTTGCGGCCGTACTCGTCGTGAGTTCCTTTGGCAAACCGGTGGCGGTTTCGGCGCCGCGGCGCTGTCATCGATGCTCTCCCAAGACGGTTTTCTGTCCGCCGCAGATTCCGTCGGCGACGCCAACCCCTTGGCCGCCAAACTGCCACACTTCGCCCCCAAAGCGAAGAGTGTGATTTTCTTGTTCATGTATGGCGGCCCGAGCCACATCGACACGTTTGATTACAAACCCAAGATGGTCGGCATGGACGGCAAGACGGTGGACGTCAAAACGTTCGGCCGCGGCGGACGAAAGAACGGCGGCCGCATCGTCGAACCACGCTGGGAATTTTCACAGTACGGGCAATGCGGCAAGTACGTCAGTACGCTGTTCCCCCACGTGGCCAAACACGTCGACGACATCGCGTTCTTGCATTCGATGACCGCCGATTCGCCGATCCACGGTTCGGCCATGCTGATGATGAACAGCGGCAAAATCCTGTCCGGCAGCCCCGCACTCGGCTCCTGGGCGACCTACGGCCTCGGTTCGGTCAACGAAAACCTGCCCGGCTACGTCGTCATGCTCGATCCCAAAGCCGGTCCGATCAGCGGGGCGAAAAACTGGAGCAGCGGTTACATGCCGGCGACCTACGCCGGAACCGTCTTCCGCACCAAAGGCGCACCAATTCTGAACCTGGATCGTCCCGACGGCATGACCGAATCCGTGCAGCGTGACTTGATCGATTCGATTCAACAAGCGAACCATCGTCATCTGGAAACCCGCAGCGACAACGACGATCTGGCGTCGCGGATCGCCAGCTACGAACTGGCCTTCAAGATGCAATCGGCCGCGCCCGAAGCGGTCGATCTGTCGACCGAAGACGAGCGCACGTTGTCGATGTACGGAATCGATCGCGAGGAAACCAATGACTTCGGCACCCGCTGCTTGATCGCCCGACGTCTGGTCGATCGCGGCGTCCGCTTCGTCCAGCTTTATAGTGGTGGGGCACACAACGATGACAACTGGGACGCCCACGGCGACTTGGAACTCAATCACAATCGTCACGCCGGTCGAACCGATCTTCCCATCGCCGCCTTACTGACCGACTTGAAACAACGTGGCATGTTGGACGAAACCTTGGTGGTCTGGGGCGGCGAATTCGGACGCCAACCGACCGCAGAATACGCCAAGGGCTCCGGTCGCGATCACAACTCCTTCGGCTTCACCATGTGGATGGCCGGCGGAGGCATCAAGGGCGGCGTGTCCTTCGGTACCACCGACGAACTCGGTTCGGCCGCCGTGGAAAACCCGCTGCACGTCAAGAACATGCACGCGACCGTGTTGCACCAGCTGGGACTCGATCCGAATCATCTGTCGTACTTCTACGGCGGACTGGATCAAAAACTCGTCGGCGTCGAACACGTCGAACCGATCCACGACATCATCGCCTAGAGGCGGCTTCCGCTACGACTTCAACCGCACGACTCAATCTGGCCGAAATACTCAAGCCATTTTGCCCGGTTCACGATCGAAAATGATTACCACCGATGGCAGGGCGAACCCACGGATGACAGGGTGCTCACTATCCGTGGGTTCGCGCTGCTATCCGTGGGCTTAATGGTCATTTCCGCTAAATTAGGCGACGTTGCCTCGGGTTGGGCCCGCAGACTCACGCCCAACGCGTGCCGAAAGTCTTGGCGAGTTGTTCTACGCCCCTCACCCCCTGACGCGCGCGAATCGTCTTATCCCTACACGCCGACCTTCCCCCTCGACGACATACCATGAAACTCTCAATGCTCTTCTCGCTCGTCGTTTTACTCTGCACGCTGGTCGTGGACATCGTCAACGCGACACCGCCCAACGTGTTGATCATCTTGGCCGACGACTGCACCTACAACGATCTGCCGTTGTACGGTGGGCAGAACGCCAAGACGCCGAACCTGGATCGTCTGGCCAGCGAGGGCCTGACGTTCAACCGCGCGTTTCTGTCCGAAGCGATGTGCCAACCCGGTCGCGCGGAACTTTATTCGGGGCTGTACCCGATGGGAAACGGCTGTGCCTGGAACCACTCCTCCAGCCACAGCGACATCGAAAGCATGCCGCATCACTTGGC
>NZ_JBFHKV010001078.1:0-2886 GCF_041595215.1 Stieleria sp.
AAAGCCTGCACACCAGCGCACGTTGGTGTCTAGCCTTTAGGCGATTCCCGGTCGCTGCGAAGCAGCGAACCGAGCGGCTAAAGCCTGCACACCAGCGCCCGTTGGTGTCTAGCCTTCAGGCGATTCCCACTCGCTGCGGAGCAGCGAACCGAGCGGCTGAAGCCTGCACACCAGCGCACGTTGGTGTCTAGCCTTTAGGCGATCCCTCACGCGCTGCGAAGCAGCAAGACGAGCGGCTGAAGCCTGCACACCAGCGCATGTTGGTGTCTAGCCTTCAGACGATTCCCACTCGCTGCAACCTGAACTGCTTCACAGCAGCCCCCTCCGCCCTCACACCCCTGCCGGTTGCAACGCCGGCGATTCGACATCCTCGTACTGGTGCATCGACTCGGGTGCCAACTTGAGCGATGTCCTAAGATCCATGAACAGGACAAAGACGACCGGAACGAGCACCAGCGTGAAGCAGGTCGAAACAATCATTCCGCCCAAAAAGACGACGCCCAGCCCGCGATACAACTCGCTGCCCGCACCCGGAAACACCACCAACGGCAACAACCCCAACACGGTCGTCAACGTGGTGATACAAATCGGACGAATCCGCGTGCGGACACTCATCGGCACCGCTTGGATCGGCGCAAGATGTTCTTCGCGCATGTGAACCAATGATTGGTGCACGATCAAAATTGCGTTGTTGACCACCGTGCCGATCAAGATAATGAACCCGAGCATCGTCAGCACGTCCAACGACTGGGGGACAAACAGGTTCAACACCCACAACCCGACGATGCCGCCGACCGCACCCAGTGGCACGCTGAAGATGACCACAAAGGGATAGAGCCAAGACTCGAACAGTGCGGCCATCAACAGATACGTGATCAGCACCGCCATCAGGATATTGAAACGGAGCGCGTCCCAGGCTTGCCGCAACTTATCCGCGGTACCCGACAAAGCCACAAAGTACTCATTGCCGATCGTCCCCTCGTCGACCAACGGCGCGATGATTTGGCCATTGACCAGTTCCATAGCGGCTTCCAGCGGCATGTCATCCGGCGGGCTGACTTCGACGGTGATCGAACGCAATCGTTCACGGCGCTGGATTTGTTCCGGCCCGCTGCCATATTGCATCTCTGCGACCGCCATCAAGGGAACGACTTCTCCGTCACCGGTCGCCAACGGCAGCGACATCAACGCCTGCGGATCCGCGTTGCGACCGGTCGGTCCCTTGATCGTCATGTCGATCTTGTCACCACCCACGTAATAATCACCGGCATAGGCCCCATCGACCATGGCATCGGCGACGTACCCGAGGTCGGTCGTGTCGATCCCCATCTCGGATGCCGCCAACAACTTGGGTTTGAGATGAATTTCCGGACTGGACAGTTCCAGACTCGGCTGGGCCGACGCTTGGCCCTCGGGCATCAACCGTTCCACGTCGTCGAGCACGCGACCGGCGATGACGACCAGCCGTTCCAGATCGGGACCGGAGATCTCGATGTCGATTGTCCGTCCGCCCGACATGCCCCGACCGAACAAGCTGGATTGGGACGCCATCACGCGGATCCCCGGCAACCCGGCGCCGGCCTGGCGAATCAACGGAACCAACTCCGACGCCCGCTCGGGGTCTCGGGCGCGAAACCCCATGAACAGACTTCGCTCGCGGATCGAGCAAAAGTAGTAATCCAAAACCGGAGCGTCCGAGCCGTCGGTAGCCGCACTGCCTTCGTCGACGTCCCAAACCGGCCGCAATCGCTGCTCGACGATCGCGCCGATGTCGGACAGCTCGTCCAGGTTGTAACCGGCCGGAAGCGAAAACCGTGCGAACACGAAGTTGCGGTTCCCCGTCGGCAGGTATTCGACCTTCGGCCACAACAGATAGCTGAGTCCGACCGAGAGGCCCGTCATCACCAACACGACCGCGATCGAACGCAATCGGGAACGGAGCACCCAAGAGTTGAAACCGACGACCGAACCGACCAGCGCCGAGGCGGCACCGCGCGTGGTCCGCTCGAACCAACCGTCCGATTGGGCGTCCGATCGGCCGCCCAGTTGATCGTCGGACAGACCGTCAGACGTTTCCCTGCCCGCGTCGCTACGAGAACGCCGGCGGGCAAACAAACGCGACGCTGCGGTCGGAATCACGGTGAACGAGACGAGCATGGAAAATGCGATGCCACAACTGATCGCCAGGGCGATGTCGCGAAACAATTGCCCCGCCGTGGCTTGCACGAAAATCACCGGTAAAAACACGGCGATCGTCGTGAGCGTCGATGCCACGATCGCGCCGCCGACTTCGCCGACGCCCCGTGACGCTGCGACAAAAGCGGTCTCGCCGAGCTGTTTTCGCCGGGTGATGTTTTCCAACACGACGACCGCGTTGTCGACCAGCATGCCGACGGCGAAGGCCATCCCCGCCAGCGAGATCACGTTCAACGAACGCCCCAATAGCGTCATGCACAAAAACGCCCCGGCGATGCTGATCGGAATCGCCACCGCCGCGACCAATGCACCGCGTGCGATGCGATAGCCCAAGACGAAAATCAGCACGACGGTACCGACGTAGAACCAGGGCGAGACATACACCGACGCGACGGCGGTCGCCGCGATCGCCACGCTGGCCAACACCGTGGCGCGTCCGAAATGCAGAAACAACATCAAGATGATGATCGTCGCGGCGCTGCCGATCAGCATGTTTTGCACCACCAACGCGATCGCCGATTCGATGTATTCGGTCTCGTCGTAGTACTGAAACAGTTCCAACCCTTCGCGTTTGAGAATCCCTTCGTTCAGTTCACGATTGGCAACCCGCAACCCCTTCATCACTTCCATCACGTTCGCGCCGCTCACCCGTCCGACACTCAGACTGATGCTTTCGGTTCCATAGCGCCG
>NZ_JBFHKV010001079.1:0-2877 GCF_041595215.1 Stieleria sp.
CCCCAATGTCGAATGTTGTCGTGGTGCGTGGCCCTCCGGGATCTCCCCTGACGCTCAAAGCCAGGCGACTGACGCAGGTTTTCATCGACCGCGATCACTTTCCCGCCTCGGCTGCGGCATCACTGCAAACCATTTTGTTGCTCAATGAGCGACGAATCACGAGTCGGCAAAACAGCGGTTTCAAAAGTTACTCGTTCTCCTTTGGCAGCAACTTTCTGGCGCCTGAGAATTACTTCCAGGCCTACTGGATCGCACGTTGCGTGCAAATTCTTGCCGATCGTGAATTGGCGTCCCTGCATGGACAATCAGTGACGACGAAACAATTGATCGATAAACGGTTCTCCGCCCCGCCGATCGACTCCGATGACGTCGCCGCGTTTCGACACGCCATCCTGCTGCACTCGATCCAGAATTCGCTCGATGACACCGACACGTTGCCACCCGAAGCAATCATCTGGCGGGTGGCCCAGCTCGATCCGGCGGGCGACCACCCGGCGCTGGTAGACCTACTCGCCAGACGATCACGCATTCGGCAGGTACTGGAAAAGACCCAGCAAGAAAAAATTGCCCCGCTCGATGATTCAAAGCTGGAGATCCTTTCCACCGTTTGTCAAACACACCAGACCCTGGCAACGAAGCGTTCGGCGCCGATCGAGTCGATCATGCGCGATCTGCAATTGCGACAAAACTTGATCGCCGAGTGTCGTGTGGCGGGGAAATCATAACCGTTCGCAGAAACGCTCGATCAGCCGGTCATCCCATCGACTTTCCAACGCGCGGTCGCCGAGATCCATGCCGCTTTGTGGGAAAACAATGTTTCCTTTGCAGATGAAAAAGCTGCCCATCTGGTGCAGATCGCCAGGGCCAGTCGCCCCGGAGATTCGATGACCGACCAAGTGGTTCCGTGGATCGTTTCGCCGACGAGTGAACCGGAACGAGCCTTCGTGCTTCGCCATCGCGAGCTGTTGGCCGATGCCTGGATCGCACATTGTTCTCGTTGGTCTCTTTTGTATCGACAGGGGCTGCCACCGTCCGAGTTGTTCGGGGGTGAGCAACTGCAGATTGTCACGCCGCTGTTGTCTCCTGGTGTGAGTCCGACACGATATGAACTGTTCAAGTTGCAGATGCCGCTATCGAAGCGATTGATTGAGGCGAATCTATTGCGGGGATTGCTGCCGCTGATTCCGAAGCAGATCGTCAGAGGTTCCTCACACGCCATCCTTTCGCTCCCAGACGATTTCCTGGAGCGGTTGGTCGAGCCGCTTGAGGGTGCGACGCCACACGAGTTGAAACTGCGGCGGATTCTTGCTGCGTTCGCCGCATGGTGGGACCAACGGCCGCTGGATTGTCTTGTCCAACTGGAAACGCTGGCCGATGAGTTCCCCGATGATCTGGATTTACAACTCGAAGCGGCGCGTCTGGCCGTGATCACGGAGCAACCCGCCAAAGCGTTCGAGCGTCTTGATCAGATCACAACAGCCGACGCCCCCTCCCGCCAGCAAGTCGAATTGGCTCGCGTGATCCTGGCCGCTCAGGCGGGCAACGAGGACCTCGTTCGCTCCACCGCCCGACAGCTCCTCGCCCGGCCGATCGATGCCGACACGCGGACCTTCCTGACAAAACAACTGCAATCGATCAATTCAAAAAATGCATCGTTGGCCTCGTTGCAACAGGCGATCGCGCAACAGCCTGTTGCCTCGCCCCCCAGTCGCCGTTCCAACCGCAATCCGCTGAGCGATGATGTCGAGCAAATGAAATTGGCCCAGTCGCTGTTGGAATCCGGTGATTTGATCACCGCGTCGGAGGTCGCCTATTCGGTCATCCATCGCCAACAGGACCCTCGCCAGGAAGACCGCTCCGGCACACGGCGTCAGGCGATCCTGATCCTCGCCCAGACAAATCGTTTGCAGCCCCTGATCACTTCGACCAAGCGAAAACTTGAGTCATCCCCGAACTCGAACGTCTATCGCGAAGAACTCGCCGACTTGTATCTCGCCGCAGGGAAACCGGAACTCGCCCGCGGTCTTTGGGAACAGATTATCGAGTCCGAACAGCTGACGCCGCGACAAATCATCATGCGAGCGAGTTCGCTGCGGGGCAAACGAGATTTCCATCACGCCGCGGTGCTGTACTTGTACGCGTTCGAACGTGATCCCAAGCAGTGGAAAATTCACTGGAATGTGTTCACCCGCGCCGCGTCGATGTCGACGTCGCAGGAGATCCTCTTCGATCACCTTTGCCGAATCGACATCCGAACGTTTTCACTGGAATCTGTCTGCAGTGCAATCCGGATCCCCGGCTCGAGGCCATTTAGCGACGCCCAGCGCCGTTTCGCCCGACATGTCGTCGTGAACCATCCCCAAGCCGTCGCACAGTTGGACGTGTTGCTGGCCTCGATCCCTGAATCCGAACGGAAGCAGATTCCCGAGTTGAACTCGATGATGGTCGATACCATCACGTCGCCGAATTCCTTTCGCCACGATTCACCGCTGTGGAGCGCGCGGGGATGGAATAACGCGGGGATCGTTCAGGGCGTCTTAGACGATCTGATGCATCTGTTGCATCGCGATGACCAAGCGTCGCAGCGGTTTCTCAGCGCGGTCGACGGTTCAACGGACAAGGAAACACAAGCGGTTCAGCGATGGCTGAAAGCCGTTTATGAATTACACACCGAGTCGACACGAGCCGCGGCGGCGGAGCGGATTCGTGCGATGGTTCCCGCTCGCCTGGATGACCAGGTCACCGCGTCTCCGCCGGTAAACATCCCCGCCGGACTGCTTTGGCAAACCGGCCAGCTGATCGAAACGCTTGATCCGATCGATCAGAAAGCGATGCTGCAAATCGGTATCTTTCAGGCCGCGGTTCGTAATTCGCCGG
>NZ_JBFHKV010001080.1:0-2865 GCF_041595215.1 Stieleria sp.
GGGCTTTACCAGACCTTTTTTGACGCCCAAGAAGAAACCTGGGTCGAAATCGAACCGGCAACCAAGCCCACCTTGGCGATGGCTCAGCCGGGTGATGCTTCGACAGACGACTTCGCCAATCCGCCCGCTAATCGTTCGGCTCGCGATGCCTCGCCCGCATCCGCCACGGCGACGTCAGTTGCCGCCACTTGGGACGCCGCCCCGCTGTGGGTCGATGCGATGGAATTGTCGTTGCAACGGGCCTGGATCCCATCGTTGATTCAGCTGCAATCGGTCGGCCGGCAATCGGTTGACGATCGAACCCCAGTGGAGTGGGTCGGATTGTCAGTCGAGCAACTCGATGCGTCGGCCGAACGGCTGGTGTCGCAGTCACCTCTGTCGGAAAGTGATGCGTCCGAGAGTGATTCCCCCGACAATGACTCACAGGGCAGTGACTCACAGGGCAGTGACTCACAGGGCAGTGAATCGAACGCTGAAGTCTTGGCGGGGCTGAAGACACTGCGCGCGTGTGCCGCCGCGGGCGAATGCGATCCAGGATTATGGAAGCGGATTTCGTCCTGGGCTTTGCCGCTGCTCGATGCGCTCGAAACCGCGGCATTCCAGCGTGTCAACGACGGAACGTTTTGGACCAGCGCCGACAGCGACGCGTTTTATTTAGGGCTGGCTCGTTCGGACTGGCTTGCCGCCGATCAGGGTGTCACGACGGGCACACTGCCGCTGCTGCAACAACCCGAGGTTTATCGCGGGCAGACGGTTCGGCTGGTCGGTCGGCTGCAACTGGCCGAAAAGAAAACCGCTCAACCCAATCGTGTCGCCGTCGAAAGTTACTGGAAACTGTGGATCATTCCTGCCGACGGCGGCATCCGACCGACGATCCTGATGACGCGACAACTGCCCGAGGCCATCGCGGACGCATTGACCGCCGACGGATCATGGGACCGAGCGTCCAATCCCGCTAACCCGGACGGCCAGATCGCCGCGGTCGGTCGGTTCATCAAACGGCTGCCCTATCGTTCATCGATCGGCGCCGACTTGGCGCCGGTGGTGATCGGTCGACTCGTCGGAGCCAAGGGTGTCGCGGCGGCGACGGACGGCCAACCGGCGAGGAACGCTGACGGCGGCCCGAATGCGGATGCTGATCACGTCGCGTGGATCACGGGGATTTTATTCGCGGTTCTTGCCGGTATCGCACTGGCCGGATGGCTGATGTACCGCAGTGCCTTGGATGCCAAGCGAACCCGAATCTTGCGGCAACAAGCCGGCGACGATGTCCAACTTGACCTCGACGCCCTCGCCGACCACGACTCCGACACGCAAGGAACGCCCTCATGAGATTGGTTTGGACAAGAACGGTATTTGGCACCAATGGCACGGGCACAAGTGTTGGTGTGCAGGCTTTAGCCGCCGACTTTCGCTGCGATGCAGCGAGTGGGGAGCGCCTCAAGGCTGGACACCAACGGTTGCTGAAACATCAGCCCCGTTGGACTGCGTCACTGGTGATGAGCAGATTGGTCTGCATGATGGTGATCGTTTCGGCGTTGTGCCTCGGCGGGCGGGCGCCCGCACAATCCGCCATCGATCTGCTCAGCGGTTTTGATGCCCGGCGGATCGAAGGCTGTTATCCGGTCAGCGATTCCAAGGTGGCCGGTGAAATGGCGCGACTGTTGTTTCGATTGCGCAAAGCCGATGAAGACGCGTTGGCATCGCGATCGGTCGGTTCGCTCACCGACGCCGCCATCGGAGCCCGCTTGACGACCGGCGACTCGGTGGAGGTTGAAGGCACGATCGCCGCAGTTCGCCAATACAACGTCCCCGAAACGTTGACCGAGTTCTTGGAGTTGGAGACGTTTCAAGAGCTGGTTCTAGAGCTACCGGATTCCGAAGACTCGATTGCGGTATTTGCGCCGTCGCTGGTCGGCAAGGTTTCCGAGGGCGACCGAGTCAAAGCGAATGCCATCGTGATCGACGCTTCGAGTGCCGAACAAGTTTTTGCGGCCGGACGCGTGGCGTGGTTCCCCGCGATGGCCGAAACCGTTGGATGGAAACTGCTGGCCCGTCAGGGCGTCGACTTGAGCCGCATCGCCGAAGCGGCGTCCAGGAATCGCCGATCGCTCGAAGCCGCCGACGGAGACGCGTTTTACTCGATGCTCGCGGCCGCCAAGAATTTGAACACCGAACCCTTTGATCCGAACGTCTCCCTGGCTCCCCTGACGATCGAACCGGTGAAGTTGTTGAAATCCCCTCAGGATTATCACGGGCAGTGGATCCGGATGAACGCGTCGACGGTCCGGATCACACGCATCAGCGTGTCCGATCCGGCGCGGCGGGCGCAACTGGGTCAGGACCACTATTACCAGGTCGTCGCCAGCGGCGATCTGGGCAAGACGATCATCCAATTGGCCCGCGGCGAGGACGATCCGGGCGAGCCGATTCGGATGAGCGGCACCTATCCGGTCTCGTTGGTCGCCGCCGAGTTGCCCGATTTTCTTAGCGCAGAACGGAATGATCCAAAGGCAGTCGTCACGATGCTCAGCCATCCCGTCGCGATCGAAGGATTCTTTTATCGCTTGTGGAGCTACAAGAACGAATTCATGACCCGCGAGGGCGGCGGCAAACAGGTCGGTCCGCTGATCGTCGTTTCGCAATGGCATTCCATGGCCCCACCGGCAAACGATGATGGCGGGGTGCGGGTGATCGGATACGCGTTGGCGATCGGAATCGCGTTGGCCATCCTTGCGACGATCTGGTGGACGCGGCGCAACGCCAAAGAGGACGCCGAGGTTCGCAAGCGTGCCAGCCAAACCACGACGATCGATCTGTAGCCTTGGCCGTTCCGACTGATTCCCAGACGCCACCGGGGAACAC
>NZ_JBFHKV010001081.1:0-2862 GCF_041595215.1 Stieleria sp.
CGCCGCAACCGGGATCGGTTCCAAGATTTTGTTGGGCCGGCGCCGATTCAAGGGCCTGACCTGGTTGATGTGTGTCGAGGGCACCATGAATCTTGTCATCAGCGTCGCTCTGATCCAACCGTTCGGATTGCTGGGCGTTGCAATCGGGACCGCGTTGCCCGCCGTTCTGTGCCGTGGCATCGTGCACCCGATCATCGTCTGCACCGACCTGCAACTTCGTTTCAAAGATTACAGACGCCAAATCCTTTGGCCGACCGTAGTCGTCGCAGTGCTGCTGGCACCGTTGGTGTTCGCCGTGCACCACCTCACCGCTCAAAGCAGTTGGACGGAATTGATCATCGGCGGATTGCTCGCAACCCTGATTGCCGTTGCCTTGGCCTGCAGCTTCGGTCTGAACACCTCCGATCGTCAACGCTACCTTTTCCCCACTCTTAGACGGATGGCGAGAATCCGCGGCGTCTTGGAGGCCAAACCTTGATTTCCATCCACGAGAAACGTCGATCGCTCCTTGTCAGCGAAAGGAAAACCAACCGATGAGTCATTTTGCAGCGACCTGCCGTCGAATCTCGCGAGCACCACGAACACTGGTGTCCCGCGTGCTGGCGCGGCAGCGTTCCACCGCGACCAAACGCGACCAATGGTTCGTGGACTACCACAGCGACCACGCTCGACAGGTGGTCGGGTTGCGGGACAAGACCGATGAACGTCTAAAACTGTTTCGCGTCGAAGACATCGCGGGAAAACGTGTCCTCGACGCCGGATGCAATATGGGTGCGATCGTCAACCATTGCATGAAATTGGGCGCTCGCCAGGTCACCGGCTTGGACTTTGATAGCGCCGCGGTACAACGCGCCCGGGGACTCTACAGCGACCCCACATCGGCCTTTCGATGTGACGACCTGGACAACCCGCTGGCGGCGCTCGAGCCGCACGACACCGTCATGTTTCTTTCTGTCTACGGCACCAAGGAATTGGAAGACCGCAATTCCATCCTCAGCCGGTTGGCGGGATTGTCTCAAGTGATGTACTTCGAGGGCCATCATGGTGACGACCCCCGCGACTACGCATGGGTCTTGCTGAAATACGGCGGGTTTCAAACCATCGAGTTCCTCGGCTACACCAACGACGAACTGCGTGAAGATTCCGTCGGACGCCCTTTCTTTCGCTGTGACCGGAAATCGCGTGACGTGGGTTTCCTGCCCGATTTTATCGCCGACCATTCTCACATCGATGCCACGCTGAAGGTCGCCGTGGTGGGCCGCTCCGGCGCGGGCAAGAGCCACTTGGCGCGACAACTGGCGGACGATCAACGCTGCGAGGGTGTGACGATTTTGGACGACGTGAACGATCCGGATCGCATTCAGGCCGCCCAGCGACTGGTTCTGTTTGACTATCGCGCGGGCACCTACATCGATCAAATCGACGCGTTGTTCTTCATGGATGTCGACGAGAACGTTCGCTTGAAACGCTTTGCCGATGACCCCGTTCGACAAGACGATTACAACGCACTGCTGCGCACGCCGCCGGTGCGGTCGAACTTCTTGAGCTTCTTTCGGATCGAGGCTCGACAAGATGGCTAACGATCATGCCGAAGCCGCCCAAACGATCGCGGCTGTTGAGACCGCAACACCGACCAAACGCCTCCATCCAGGTCGCGTTTCGGTGATCATCCCCACCTACAATTGTGCCCGCTACATCGGCGACGCGTTGCAGTCGGTCGCGGTCCAGTCTTATGACGACCTGGAAATCGTCGTGATCGACGATGGATCCAGCGATGACACCCGCGCCGTCGTCGCACGATCCGGGGTTCCCTGCAGCTACGTGATGAACGAGCGACACAAAGGCCCTGCGGGGGCGCGCAACCACGGGATCGGCTTGAGCAGCGGTCAATACATCGCCTTTCTCGATGCCGACGATGCGTGGCTTCCGAACAAATTGGCGCTTCAAATCGCTGCGTTGGAGGCCGATCCAGGTCTGCTCGCCCTCGGTTCCATCATGATTCCCTGGGACAGCACACCGTCCCAAATCGACCCAACCGCCACGCTGCGACGATACAGTTTTTCCGAAATGATCGTTCGCAACCGGCTTGGAACACCGACGGTCGTCTGTCGGCGTGACGCGCTGTCAAAGGTCGGCCTATTCGACGAAGCGATGAACATCGCCGAAGACTACGAATTGTGGCTGCGGTTGAGCCGGATCGGCGCGGTCGGTCGACTGGAAACGCCGCTGGCCCGATTCCGACAACGGCCGGACGGTGCCAGTGCGGGCAACCGTGACCGCACCTTTGATCTGGACATGCGTTTCGCCCGCTCGCTGGCGAACCGATATCCCGATGTGCCGGGGATACGGCGTTTGGTCAAACAGGGGCTTTCGGCCAGAGAGTTTGAACGTGCGATTGAATTGTGCGATGTGGAAAAACGCTATTGGCAAGCCCTTCGCGCGACCGCCAATTCGATTCGCAATTGGCCGTGGTCCCATCCCCTAGGCCTGGGCCGCCCGCTGACACGCCTGCGACGCGTTCGCCGCATCGTTTTGGACGCCCTGCATGCTCAATGCGGCGTAGGAGTTTGACCGATGGAATCGACGAAACCAACCCAATCAGCCCCACACATCGTGGAACTCGACGCGTTGCGGGGTATCGCCGCGATGGCGGTGCTGTGTTGTCACCTGCCGCGCGGATTTTGGTTCGGCGCGACAGGCGTCGATCTGTTCTTTGTCCTCTCCGGTTTCTTGATCACCGGCATCATTCAACGCAATCTCGATCAGCCACGGTTCTTGCGCGCGTTCTATTGGCGCAGAAGCCTGCGAATCCTGCCGCTCTACTATTTGGTGATTCTGATGGCGTACGCCGTCAATTTGCTC
>NZ_JBFHKV010001082.1:0-2861 GCF_041595215.1 Stieleria sp.
ACCGGCATGTTGGCCGTCAAGATCAATCCGCCGGCGAGCGCCTGCCACATCGCCGGCGCTTCGCCGACGAACGGCAGCTGGATCGGAGACAGTTGCGTCGGGTCGATTTCAAAGACGATCTCGCCGTCACAAAAATGCAGCGAAACACGATCGCCCAACCATTCCAGATCGGTCAGCGTCGGGTCTTCCGTGACCACGTCCGACACGCCGGGGATCGCCATCAGGTACTGCGCGGTGTTCTTGCGTCCGGGGACCATGACCATCGACGCGACTGCGGACGGGGCGATCGTGGCGACATCAATGGGTTGCGGGTTTTGGTCGACCATGGCACGCATGTCCTGGTCAAACGTACTACCGGCCATCGGCAACACACACGTTTCCAACTTCATCGTGGGCGCAACGGTGATGCGAGTCGCGACGGGATCAAAGACCTTTTGCCAGAACGACTCGTACCGTGTCTTGTACCGTCCGTATTCGGCTGCTTCCTCGACCGACACTTTCAACACCGACAGTTCGGCATTGGGTGTCAGGTAGCGGAGTCGGTTGTGCAGCGAACAGGTGCAGGTGTCGCTGTCCGCGTCGAACGCGTAGGCTCCCCCGTGCGGGCAGGTGATTCGGTCGGCCGCGATGAAACGTTTCTCGATCATCTCGCTGAGCGAATTCGGTGAGCGACCGTATTCCAAGCGAAAGAACAACGAGGCGTTGTTTTGCATCACCAGGTTATTAAAACACTCGACGCGGCGCTTTTGCGAGATCTTGGCCGCCGGGGCAACGATGCGTCGGATAAACGCGTCGGAGGCGAAATAGTATCCCGAGTTGGCGTCTGTCGACGGCGGCATCAGCGAGCTGATATATCGATAATCCGCGGCATCATGCAGGCGGTCGACTTCTCCCAGCGATGCATCGACGATGCGGCGGATGGCGCGGTGGGAATTCGAAAAGACATAGTAGTCGTCATGCCGTGTCGTGAACGCACTGACCAGCCGATCGCTGGTGTAACGGGCGGTCACTTGATGCCCGCGGTAATTAAAGTCCCGTTGCACCAGATCGGGGTGTCGCCCGCGTTCTTCGTCGACCCAGCCATTGAGCTGCTTCGCGAACGCCTGCTCATCTTTGACGCGAATGATGACGGTCACGTCGGTTCCGTCGAGCAGGTAGGGATCCGAGCCGGTCACGGCCACTTCGGTGGCCACGGCTTGGGCAAACAATTCCTCCATCCCGGATCGAGAGATACCGAGCTGTTCTTCCAGTTTGGCCAACAACCGATTGTCCTGGGCGGTCAACTTCGAAAGCCGCACCAGGTCGTCGCCCCACTGCGTCGCCAAATCAACGGTCTCACCCAATGAGGCAAACGAATTGAAGTGCAGGAAATACTGGTCTGACGGAACCAGTTTGGAAATCTCGTGAACCTGAACGGTGACGTCTTTTTCCTTGTCCAGCCGTTGCTTGAGCAGGTCTTCGTAGTCGAGCGATCGGATGCGTGGTGGCGAGATCTCACTGATGTGACGCGTGTAAGCGCCGCGGCTGGCCGACGAACTGAGCGTCCGCCGTTGCAGCGACTCTTGAATCGCCAGCGACCCGGTGAACAGCTTGTAGAGTCCGTCTTCTAAATTGTCTTGCGTCGGCATCCGTTTCGGGATCGCCGGCGGATCGACGCCGTAACGCGCCTTGGACTGAAGCAAGCAGTATTGGAAGAAGGATTCGTCGGGGTAGTAGGTCAACAGTCGTGCAAAGTGTTCGTTTTGTTGCCGCGCCCAGTCTTCGAAGATGCTTCGCGGGCCGACGGATTTGCGGTCGGCCGGCACGTCGGGAATCGCAAGGGTGATCGTCCCTTCGCGCACTTGAACCCGGCGTGACCCGTCCAGATTTTCCGAGACGGTTTCATAGGACAGTTGCACGTCGACTTTGCCGCTACCCTTGAGTCTGCCGTAGAACTCGGCGTGCTTTTGGTGGAACTTGGTTTCTTTCGGATAGATCAAGTAGGCGTTAGGGTCGCTCGAACGCAGCCGCAGGTAGTTGCTCTTCTCAAACTCTTCGGCCAAGAAAGGCTGCTCCAACCGCAGGGAGAACGCGATCGTTTCATCCTCGTCGCTGCGATAGACCTCGACGGTGTGCTGGAACGGAAACTCCTGCGCCAGGGCGGTTGCCCCACCGAGGATCCAGCAACAGAGCATGGCGTGAGCAATAGAATGGTTCATGTCCCTCGGTGCCTCGAAATCGTCGTACAGCGTTCGGTTCTGGCGCAATGATAATAGGAGAGCCTGTGGAGGGGATCCGCGGCGCGCTGCGGGACGAAAATCAGTCAGTTATTTGCAGATGATCAGCCGTTTGACGCGAGCCTACGGGTCCCAACCCGAAGAAATGACGCTTCAGTCAACCAACCGGTCGCGTCGTTGGGCGGCTTTCAGGGAGAAAGACGCGACAAGGCTTCGGTGCCAAGAGGTTTTGGTAACAATTTGTACGTCCCGAGGCGTCATCGATATCCCACACGACGCACCCGTTCGGGCGACCAGATATACTGAACAGCTCCTCTTCTTCCCACTGGAATTCTTTTCACGGTTCACGAGTGACACAACGGATGTTTGCGGCCGTCGGCCGAACGGCTGGACCGTCCCGAGTGGGCCGAGGCAATGGACGCAGGCGGCTGAGGGTTGAGTCGCTGGAAAAGCGCTACTTGCTGGCGGCAGCCTTGGATGCCGGCCCAGATGCAGGTCTAAATGACATCGCGGTGGGTGCATCGCTCCCGGAAACAGAATCGGTGTTTTGGCAGGACCGATCGGTCGAGATTCGACGCGGCCAGTGGGTGGTGCAGTTTGATCGCCGAGCGACGGTGGGGCCGCAGTCCGGTGACCGAGCCGACG
>NZ_JBFHKV010001083.1:0-2856 GCF_041595215.1 Stieleria sp.
ACGAAGGATGCCCGACGCCCTGGGATTATTGCTGCCAAACGGATGCGGTGAAAGACAACATTGCGACCGTCAAGATTGTCGACGACACGGGCAATCCGGTGGCCCAGGACGCCCGCGAGTTTCTTAGCGTCAAAGAACTGTCCACCGTGGTCGTCACCGGAAAAGCCCAGCGCGATGACCAAGGCAATCTGACCGTTGCGGCCAAACAAGTCTTCGTCCGACCGGGCAAGTAGTCATGGCGAACACTCCGCTCGACCTCAGCCAACTGGCACTCGACCGTTCGCCTCGGGAAGACGCGACGCCGACCAAACCGCGCCGCAAGCGTTGGTTGACTCGGTACGTGTTGCCGATCGGGATCCTGTGCGGGTTCCTTGCCTTGCTGGCTGCCGCCGCGGGCCGAGGGCTGATGCCACGGCCCTCGGTCACGGTCGTGCCGGTGGTCGTCAAGCGAGCGGAGGTTCAGCAAGCCGGAACGACGTTGTTTCAAGCGCCCGGCTGGATCGAGCCCCGGCCCACCGCGATCAGCGTGGCCGCGCTGGCGCCGGGCGTGATCGAAGAATTGTTGGTCGTGGAGGGGCAGCACGTCCAGAAGGGCGAGGCGATCGCAGAACTGATTTCGATCGACGCAGAACTCAATGTTCAGCAGGCCAGAAATTCCTTGGCGATCCGGGAAGGAGAACTCAAGCGGACCGTCGCCGAGCGCGACGCCGCCAAAATCCGTTTGGACAACCCCGTGCATTTGCAGGTGCAACTGGCCGACGCACAAAGCATGTTGGCGAAATCCAAAACGGAACTCGCCAAGCTGCCCTTCCTGATCGATGCCGCCCAGGCGAACGTCCAATACACCCTCAGCAGCATGGAAGGCAAGCGATCAGCCAAGGGAGCCATCTCAGGAAACATCATCGCGCGGGCCGAAAGCGATCACGCTGCCGCGCTGGCAACGCTGCAAGAATTGCAGCAGCGCCAACCGCACTTGCAGCGTGAAGTCGATGCGTTGAACGAAAAGGTGACCGCGCTCAAGCGGCAGCTCGAACTGCTGATCGAGGAAACACGCCAATTGCAAGAGGCCGAAGCCAAGGTTCAAGCGGCCGAGGCGTTGCGAGATGAAGCCAAACTACAAGTGCGACAGGCCGAACTGTTGCTACAGCGCAATACCATTCGTGCACCGATGGACGGTCGGGTGCTACGGCTGATCGCGGCACCGGGGACACGTGTGATGGGACTGACATCCAACGGCAGCCACAGTTCGAGTACGGTGATCGAAATGTACAACCCCGATCGTTTACAGGTGCGCGCCGATGTCCGGCTGGAAGACCTTCCCTTGGTGACGCCCGGGCAACCCGTTCAAATCCAAACAGCTTCCTCGGCAGAGATCATCCAAGGTCGCGTGCTGCAAACGACCAGTTCCGCGAATGTTCAAAAAAACACATTGGAAGTCAAAGTGGAATTGATCCAGCCGCCGTCGACGGTCAGCCCCGAAATGCTGGTCACGGCGACATTTCTGGCCCCGGCGGTTGCGAAATCAACCAATGAGTCGACCGATACCGAACGCATGTTTATCCCCAGTCGACTCGTTCAGTCGGGCGATTCGGGGACATTCGTCTGGGTCGTCGACGCCGACGACATCGCGCGTCGGCGGACCGTGGAACGAGGCGGATCGGGCAATGACGGATTGGTCGAAATCAAATCGGGACTGAACGTGACCGACAAGCTGATCAGCAGTGGCATGGACGCAGTCAAACAAGACAGCTCCGTTCGCGTGACAGGCGACGATCAAAACATGGGGATCAAATAAATGGCATTGGTAGAACTGCGTGGCGTGTGCAAAAGTTTTCGCAAGGGCGATGAAACAATCACACCGCTGGACCACATCGATTTGGACATCGACGCGGGAGAGTTTGTCTCGTTGATGGGTCCGAGCGGCACGGGCAAGAGCACATTGCTTAATCTGGTCAGCGGCATCGACCGCCCCGATGCAGGGACGATCACCGTCGCCGGAACCGAAGTGACGAAACTGTCGCGAAGCAAACTGGCCGACTGGCGGGCGGCAAACCTCGGTTACATCTTCCAGACGCACAACCTGATTCCCGTCCTAACTGCGTATGAAAACGTCGAACTTCCCACGCTGTTGTTGAAATTAACTTCAACAGAACGTCGGCAACGTGTCGAGTTGGCGTTGGAGGCGGTGGGGCTGAGCGATCGCGCCGACCATTACCCACGCCAACTCTCCGGCGGGCAAGAGCAACGCGTCGGCATCGCCCGTGCGATCGTGGCCCACCCACAAGTCGTCGTGGCCGACGAACCGACCGGCAGCCTGGACACGGAAACCAGCGAGCAGGTGCAAACGCTGCTGCAACGCTTGAACAAAGAACTCGATATCACGATGCTGATGGTCACCCACGACAGTGATGTCGCCGCAATCGCATCCAGACAGTTGGTGCTCGATCGCGGAAAGTTTTTGGAACACAACGGAACAACACCAACTAGAAAAACGGACGGCGACGAGATGATCAAGCAGTTCGGATAGTGGGCCGGGCCTGGACGGTCGCATTGCGTTGTCGCCCCATTTCCGCCGAACCGGTTCCGCAATTTGCCAACGACGACGGACATCAGCCGATTCGCGCAAGCGTTCGGGCCTCCGTTTGATGGCCGCTGCGGAAATCAGGTAAGAAGATTTTGGAGGTAAGAAAATATTGAAATGCACCATCCATTCGACTTGGGAAATCTTCCTACCTCCAAAATCTTCCTACCTCCAAAATCTTCCTACCTCCAAAATCTTCCTACCTCCAAAATCTTCCTACCTCCAAAATCTTCCTACCTCCAAAATCTTCCTACCTCCAAAATCTTCCTACCTCC
>NZ_JBFHKV010001084.1:0-2856 GCF_041595215.1 Stieleria sp.
ACGACCTGGCGGAGCGAACGCGGGAACGCAGCGTTGGGAATCGCTGTTGTTTTGCCATTGGGAGATCGACCCCGAAACGCTTCGCCCGCATGTCCCTGCAGCGATGGACTTGGACACGTTCCAGGGCCGAGCGTATGTCGGCATCGTTCCCTTCAAGATGCGGGACATCCGACCATCCTGGCTGCCCCGTCGGCTCGCGTTTAACTTTTTGGAGACCAACGTCCGAACTTATGTGACGCACAACGATCGTCCGGGCGTCTATTTTTTTTCGCTCGATGCGAGTTCCCGATTGGCGGTGATCGCCGCACGCATCGGTTGGGCTCTGCCCTACTATTACGCCCGGATGTCGGCCGATGACTCCGGTGACACGTACCGCTACCAGAGCGTTCGGCGTGGTGGAGCGGCCGAGCACCGGGTGTCGTTTCGGGTGGCAGAACAGCTGGGGCCCTCCGCTCCCGAATCGCTGGAACACTTTTTGTTCGAACGCTACCTATTGTTTGTCGAAAAGAAAGGACGTGTGTTTTGTGGTCAAGTCCATCATGAACCCTATGACGTCTGGACCGCGGAGGTCACGGAGATGGCCGATCAGCTGATCGCCGCGGCCGGTTTGCCAGAACTTGGTCAGCGCCCAGCACTGGCGCACTACTCCCCCGGCGTCGACGTAGAGGTTTTCGCGATTCGGGACACCGGCGTGATGCGTTAACGCTCGGTGCCCCTTTGCAGTCGCGACACTCGTCCGAGCGTGGGTAACGCCCGGAGACCACGCACGACGTCCGGGGACGCTCCGTCCAATTCCGCGAAGTCGACAAGGTTTAGACCAGGCAGGCCCGTAGGCTCGCGCCAAACGGCTGATCATCAATTGGCATCAGCCGGTTCGCGCCAGCGCGAGCGGCGCCCCTCAATGTTGATTGAGCGGTATTGGACGCTCCGTCGAAGTGGCGGACGCCTGTTACTTGCCGATCGATTTCAGGTATGCCGCCGTCAAATCCCGGTCCACGCGAATGTGGTGGTCTCGTAGGGACGGAAAGACTTTGCCTTGTGCGGTGTTCATGAACATGTTCTCGGTCGCGCCGGCCGGCATATGGCAATCGATGCAATTGTCGCTCAATTGTTGCCCAAGCGTGGGTTCCATGCCGCAGTCGGATGACTGGTGACATTGGAGACAACGCTGCGAAAACAGTTTGCGGTTTCCCCGTTCACTTTGATGGGGATTGTGGCACGTGGTGCACGTCATTTCGGTTTCGTTGAAGCACGGACTCTTCGACAATCGAACCAATTGGTTGCTGGAATGGACTCCCCCGGGAAGGTTCGCTTGCGGAGGGTGATAATGATCCATCAAATCGTCACCGGGCCGAAACTGATACGGGGCGCCCTTGAGTTTGGGGTTGCCGAAATGGCATTGGCCGCAGATGTCCAATTGTTGCTGCCGCGAGAGTGACGCGGGGTGTGTGATGAAGCGCGATGTCTTCTGATCGGGATTGGATTGATGGTACTGGACGTGATCGCGGCCCGGTCCGTGGCAACGTTCACAGGAGATTCCCAGGATCAGGGATTCGGGGGTGTAGTGGTTCGGTGGTCGGCGCACGTCCGCCCATGTGGTGTGGCATTCCAAGCAGCGGTTGGTGACCGGCCTGTTGTAGATCGCTTGACCGTCCGGATACCCCGGGCTGTTGACCCAATCGTCGGTGCCGGTGATGTACGACACATTCATTTGGTACAGGCCATCGTCGTGCCAATACAGGTACGACTGGCCGAGCTTTGACGATCCGGTCACCACGTCGAACGGGACGTCGCACTTCCAACCATAAAACGAGACCTGTTGAAACAACCGTTGATCACGCTCCACCATCCTGAACCACAATCCTTGGCTGTTCGTTTTCAACACGTTTTGCCCCGGCTGAAACGAACCGGCAATCGAGGTCGGGTCGGCCGCCGCGCTGGTCCGGTGGTGCGCGGTGTGGACAAACGAGGCGTGGCGGTCTTGATGGCAGGACTGGCACGCATCGGCACCCAGAAAACCGGGGTTCTCGTTGACCGGTTCCAAGTCGTTGCTGGGGCTCGGAATCTGGACCGGTCGATAGGGCAGCAACAGTTCGCTTTCGGCGCCTCGTTTTCCGACAAACCACGTGCCGCCCGGTTCCAGGTCGACGATGAAGTCTCCCGGAGGGGGCTTGTTTTGAGTTCGGGAGGCTTCCGTTGATGGATCCAGGATCGGTTCGTTTTCCCATCCGCCAGACCGGTCCATTTTGTCCAACAATCGCGCGGCGTCTTGTTCGGCGTCGTTCCGCACATTGACGTAAACGATCCCTCCGATCAGCAGAAGCGACAATCCGAGCAGCAGGCTTTTTCGCATGTTGATTGAGGCGTCCGGTGAATCATTCGTGACGGGGACAGGCGATGCGACTGTCCATTGTATCGGCCGGATCGCAACTGCGCGTCGCAAAACGGCGGTGGGCACCGGCGGTCAGAGCGGGAAGTCCGGCGGCTCGTCGTACAGAGGCAAGAACCGGTAGTAGACCTCCAGTGTCAACGCACACATCGCGGTCGTGTAGACGCGTCCCCCGACATCTCCCCATTGATCGCGGAAGTGCCAACTGCCAGCTTCATGTCCTTCGGTCGCCTGGGTACGCACCAGGTGATCACGCAATTGGTTGTTCCAAGATTCCCAATCGCGATGCCGAAAATGGTGCAGTGCCAGCGTCGCGTAGTAGTCGTGGTAAACGTTGGTCAGCGTCGGGCCCTGCTCGGCCAGCTTGTCGATCGCTTCGTCGAACAGGGTGTGTCCGGGCGTTTGTCCCAGATAGATCAACAGCGTCAAGGCAATGGCGGTCGTTGTTTTCTCCGCTTTCGGCGTGC
>NZ_JBFHKV010001085.1:0-2850 GCF_041595215.1 Stieleria sp.
AATCCTGTCAGCTTTCGCGAATTAGCGGTACTTGTCGTTGAGCCCCTGTCCTTGGGTGATCATCGGCAAGATCTTCGCGATGCGTGATGCTTTCGTCGCGTCGCGTTTGGCGTCGGCGATGTAGTCGGCGTACTCACGCTGTTTGCCCGGTGGCAACGCGTCGAAGGCGGCTCGCGCGGCTTGGTCGTCGTCGAACGCGGTCTGCAACTCCGGTGGAATCATCAGCGGTCGCCCGCGGACGGGTTTGATCTCGTGCCCGGCAAGCTGCAGTTGGATCGCCTCCTTGACGTAGGCCTTGATGGTGCGAGGTTTGATCTGCTGCTTGGTCTGGAACCGCCACTGACGCATGGCTTTCGTTTTGCCGTCTTGAGCATTCATCAAGACGCCGGCCGGATCCGTTAGCAAGCCGCCTTGGAAGAACCACAACCCGAAATAGGATTTGAACGCGCCGATCCCGACCACATTCTTTCCCTGGAAGGTGTAGCAGGGCGCGCCCCACTTCACCGTCTCGTCGAGTTCGGTCGACAGCAAGATCTCGCGAAGTCGTTTCAATTCATCTTGCCAGTTCTCAGACCCGGCGATGAAGTCATCGACGGTCTTGAAGCGTTTCATGTCGCTACTTCTTTTTCTTTCGCGGTGGTGCCTGCGGCAATTTGGCGTCGGGGCCGTAAAGGTTGGGATACTTCTCGGCAAGTTGCGCTTTCAGTTCGGGACGATTGGCCAGCGCGCCCATGCGTCGGCGAGCGTTGTTGGCGTCATCCACTCCCGCCAGCGGAGCCGAAGCGGGCATGACGCGTGAGTCCCAACCGGCCAGGTCCGCCGGTTTGACGCCTTCGTAATAAAACGCGCCGTTGGAATACGGGGTCGGTGCGTAGGGGCCGACGAGGCTGACGTCCAGGTTCGGTTTGATGGCGTCCTCCATGCCGCACGCCCAAAGGCAAGCGTTGACGAAAAATCGACGCCCGTCTTCGCTGAGCAGATCTTCCGAGGCGCCGAAGGAGGCGTAGACGACACGGGCGTCCTGCTTTGTTCCCGAGGGAGCGGTATACCAATCGCGCGCCCAGCCGGCGTTGACCAACGGCTTTTCGGTGTTGATGTCATCGCTGGGACCGAACGTATTGAGTACTTGAACTTCCAGCAGCGGGACGGCATCGGCGGGCGGGTGCGACTTGTAAGCGCCGGAGTAGGCGTGGATCTGCTCGACGCCCCTCAAGATGGGATGGTCCGCCGCGCCGGCCGCCGGTGTGATGCGGCTGCCCATTTGATGGTTGGTTCCATAATGGCTTTGCCCACGTTCCTTCTCCCAGGTGTTTCCAAAGACCTGTTCTCCCAGGCCGCCGTGATAGTCATCGCCGGAATAGTTGAAGTTCAGTTTCGCCCATTTCCCTTTCTGGCCGTTGAAGCAATGCGTCGAGGTCCGCACCCCGACGACCGGTCCGCCGCGTTCAAAGTAATCGACCAGCAGATCCGCTTGTTGGTCGGGCAGGTTCATGAACCGCGTGAAAAAGAACAGCATGTCGGCGTCCTTGAGTGCTTCCATGCCGGGCACGGATCGGGCACCCGGCTTGATCGCCCCCTGGTCATCCACGCCGAACAGAACCGTGCAGCGGAATCCGTGGTGTTTGGCCAACGTCTTTGCCAGCGCCGGACACGTCTGCTCCGAACGATACTCGTGGTCGTTGGCGATAAACACAAGGTGCTTGCCTTTGCCGATCCCCTCGGTGCCTTCATAGACGAGCGATTCGGCCATCGTCGGGGAGACGGCCAGCAAAGTGACGAGTGATAAGATCCAAGCTTTCATCGGTGATGTCGCTCCAGTGAGTGGATTGTAAAAGGGGAATGCTGTATTGAACGTTGACAGGTTGCACTTTTCAAATCCTGAGGCTGACCAATCACGATCGCTTCTTGTTTGGGGCTGAGCGTTGACCGCCGCTGGACTTGCCGAAATCGGGATTCAGCTTGGTCGGGATGACCGCCTGGGTGTCTTCCTGCCATTGCCGAAGCTCTTCCAACATCTGAGTCGCTTTTGCGGGCTCGGACTTGGAAAGGTCGTTTTGCTCGCCGAGATCGGAACGGAGATTGTAAAGCTGGACCGAATCGTCCTCGAAGAACTGGATCAATTTCCAGTCGCCGCGACGGATCACGCTGCACGGCGTCGCCCGCCAAACCATCTGCTCCGTTCCGAAGACCGGGATGACCTGGTTGTAGCCGGCACCGGACAGGTACAGCGGATAGTGCCAGAAAATGTTGCGTTCGGGAAGGGATCGACCCGACAGGAGTGGCACCCAGGATCTGCCATCGACGCTCTGGCTGGTGGGCAGTTTCGCACCGGCCAACTCCGCGAACGTCGGCATCAAATCGACACCCGTGATCGGCGTGTCGCACGTGCTGCCCGGTTTGACCACGCCGGGCCAACTGACGCAAGCCGGAACGCGTATCCCGCCTTCGTAAAATGCGCCCTTGGCCCCCTTGAGCGGTTCACACCAGGTGACCCCGGAAGCACCGCCATTGTCGGACGTGAACATGAACACTGTGTTTTCGGTCAGCCCCTGTTGTTGAAGCTTCTCGCGGACACGGCCGACGCTGGTGTCGACCGCTTCGATCATCGCCGCATAGGTCGGGTTCCACTTGCGATCCCAATCGCGACTTTCCAGCTTCTTTTTGTATTTCGCGACAACTTCTTTGCGTGCCCGGATCGGCGAATGCACGTCCCAATGGCAAAGGTAAATGAAGAACGGGTTCGAGCGATTTTGGTCGATGAACTCGCAGGCGGCATCGGTCAGGTTTTCGGCGACGTCGATGTTGCCGTAGAATTTTTGGCCAAGCCCGGCGCCCAACCCATTGGTGTCG
>NZ_JBFHKV010001086.1:0-2838 GCF_041595215.1 Stieleria sp.
ACCGCGTCCATCGAAGCATCAATTCCGTTCGGCATTGCCGGTGATTATTACGTCTTCATGCGAACCGACCACAGCAATCAGGTTTTCGAAGAAGACGAGATGAACAACACGCTGTCAAGAGCCATCACGATCGCCGAAGCCGACCCTCCGGCGGACTTGATCGTCGATGCGATTTCGATTCCAGCATCCGCGTTCATCGGCGACACGCTGAAGGTGACTTGGCGGGTCCGCAACGACGGCACGGCGACCACGTTGGTCGACAGTTGGACCGATCGCCTCTATTTGAGCAGCGACAACGTGCGCGGCAACGACACCTTCTTGGGCAGCTACACCCACACGGGAAGTCTGGCCAGCGATGCGTCCTACACGATGACCGCCAGTCCCGTGATTCCCGCCCATGTCGCGGTCGGTAACTACTATGTGCTTGTCGAAACCGATGCGACCAATCGAGTCGACGAACCGACGGCGGAAGGCAATAACATTTCGGCCAGCAACACGCAGGTCGGCGTGGCACTGACACCGCTTCCCGATTTGGTGTCCATGGGCGTCGCGATCGACGCGGGCGTCACGCCCACCAGCGGCGAAAACCTGACCGTCAGCTGGACGACGCGAAACGATGGCGATGCCACCGCCGCAGCACCGTGGATCGAACGCGTCTATCTGTCGGCCGACTCGACGCTGTCCGCGGACGATGTCGCTTTGGGTCAGAAATCGAGTGCGGGCGGTCTGCCGGTCGGCGGCGAAATTCAGAGCAGCCTGACGGTCAAGCTGCCCGATGGCGTCGCCGGTACGAACTATTTGATCGTCGTTCCCGATGCGGACAACACGGTCAACGAGGGCGATGGAGAATCGACGGGGATCGCGACGCTGGAATTTGACATCACCGGATTCCCTTATGCGGATCTAACGGTCAGCGAAGTGGTCGCGCCGGACTTGTTGATCGGCGACCCGGTGGATTTAACCGTGTCGTGGACCGTCCAAAACGTCGGTGCCGGACCGGGGCGACAAACCAGTTGGACCGATCGCGTCGTCCTGTCCAACGACGACATTCTGGGTGACGCTGACGACATCGTGCTGGGCGATTTTCAGCATTTCGGCGCCGTTCCGGACGGCCAGTCCTACACGCGAACAGAAATCATTCCCCTGGCCGCGCGGACCAATGGTCGGTTCACCTTGTTCGTTCAAACGGACGTCGGCGATGTCGTCTACGAACTCGACGGGCACGCCAGCAACGTCGGTTCACCGACAAACAACGTCGATGTCACCACCGCACCCTACAGCGACTTGTTTGTCGAATCGGTGTCCGTGACCGGTGGGCAATCGGCGACCGCGGGTTTGCCACTGGAAGTCAATTGGACGATCGGCAACCGAGGCATCGCGACGACCGATCGCGATACCTGGATCGACTACATCTACGTCAGCAAGAATGAAAACGGCAGCGGCTTGCGATTGATCGGCAGCAGCACCCACGGCGGGGCGCTGGCGGTCGGTGCGACGTATACGCGAACGGAGGCGTTTGATCTGCCCCGCGATTTGGATGGCCAGTACTACGTGTTTGTTCGCACCGGCGGTCCCTACGAATTCTTGTATTCGGGCATCGACGCGAGCGGAGGCAATCAGGGGCGCAGCGATGCAGTCGACGTGTTGTTCGTGCCGCCGACGGCCAATTTGGTCGTCCAAGACGGCTCCATTGTCGTTCCGAATTCCCCAGCCGGTTTCCAGGATGGCACTCAGATCGAAATCAGTTGGACCGTGCTGAATGATTCAATCGACGCCAATGGCACCACCGAAAACGGCTGGACCGATCGCGTCTATTTGCAATCGACCGACGGATCACAGACATTCGAATTGGGACGCTTCGCCGTCGCCGATCCCTTGGAACCGGGCAAATCGGTCGCGCGAACCGAGCTTGTGACGTTGCCGCGTGCGACCGGCCAGTTTCGTCTGTTCGTCCAAACCGATGTCACCAACCGAGTGCTCGAGGCGAACGAGTTGGACAACACCTCGTTCTCCGATCCGTTCCAATTGAACTTCCGACCGCGGCCCGACTTACGAGTGGACGTGACCAGCGAGTACCCGGCGGGCGTGACCGCGGGGACGTCCATCGATGTCACGTTCACCGTCCGCAACGCCGGTACCGCCGACACGCCTTCGGCCGGCAGTCGCTGGGTCGATCGTGTCTGGCTGTCGTCTTCGTCCAGTAGCACGTCGGGGGCGATCTTGCTGGGAGAACTTCAAAATGGATCCGCGCTCGGGTTCGTCGGAACAACATCGGGACAGGCGACCGAGTACAGCAGTTCCGCGACTTTCTCGATCCCCCGCGCGCTCTCGGGCAACTGGTTCGTGCTGGTCGAAACCGATGCGAAGAACGCCGTCGATGAATTTCCCAACGACGGAAACAATCGCGATGCGCAAGCCATTGCGATCGATGCCAATCCCGTTCCGCCGCCGGATTTGGTCGCCGATTTCATTGCCGGTCCCGGCGATGCGTTCGATGATTCCTCGCTGACGGTGCGTTACAAGGTCACCAACCGCGGTGCGGGCGTGACCGATCCAGGTGCCTGGACGGATCAACTGTGGTTGACGCTCGGACTGGACGGTCCCAATTCGGCTCGCGGCGATCGATTCATCGGGTCCTACCGTCATGGCGGTGTCCTGCAGGTCGGCCAGTCGTATGAGGCCGAGGCCACGGTGCGAATTCCCAAGGGGTTGACCGGTCAGTATTTCCTGACGGTTTATGCCGATGGCTATCGCAGCGTCTATGAAGCGTCGTTTGCCGAGAACACGAACCCCGACGCGCCCAACGATCTGGACGGGAACAATTACGCCAGCACGCCG
>NZ_JBFHKV010001087.1:0-2833 GCF_041595215.1 Stieleria sp.
CGGTGATGTTGCTTTTGATCGCATCGAGGGATACCAGCTTCCGTACGTCGACAACATGGTCAATCTGTTGGTCGCCGAATCGCTGGGCGACGTGGTGATGGACGAGGTAACGAGGGTGCTGGTACCCAACGGCGTCGCGCTAATCAAGAAAGACGGACAGTGGACGAAGTTTCGCAAGCCGCGTCCGGACAACATCGACGAGTGGTCGCATTACCTGCACGATGCCACCGGCAACTCGGTCGCCCATGACGATGTCGTCGCGCCGCCGCGTCACTTGCAATGGGTGGGCAGCCCGCGTTGGTCACGGCACCACGACCGAATGGCCAGCATGAGCGCGCTGGTCTCGACCGGCGGACGGATGTTTTACATCATGGACGAGGGCAGCCGAATCTCGATCCAATTGCCGCCGAAATGGAAATTGATCGCCCGCGACGCCTTCAACGGCAGCGTGTTGTGGAAAAAAGACATCGACAATTGGCAGCCGCACCTTTGGCCGCTCAAAAGTGGGCCGACACAATTGTCGCGGCGATTGGTTTCGACGGACTCGGAAGTGTTCGTCACGCTGGGATTCAACGCGCCGCTTTCGGCACTCGATGCCGCCACCGGTGAGTTGCTACGGACCTATGAAGGCAGCGACGCGACCGAAGAAATCATCTCGACCGGCGACCTGTTGTTCCTGGTCGTGCGAAAAGGCAAGGCGGAACTGGAAGACTACGCCCCGCTGCACGGCACGGTCGGCGACCAGGCACGCTCGCGCAGCTTTTTCTGGAACGAAGAACCGCGTGTGTTGATGGCGTTCCAGGCCAGCACCGGAAAGCAGCTGTGGGCCAAGAAGACCAAGGTTTCTCCGCTGACCTTGGCCGCCAAAGATTCGCAACTTTACTTTCACGACGGCGAGAAGATCGTCAGCCTGGACGGACGCTCGGGAGACGTCGTTTGGGAAAGTGAATCGGTGACCCGCCGCGATGCGTTCACGTTTAACTTCGGTCCGCGTCTGGTCGTCTACAACGACGTGGTGTTGTATGCCGGCGGCGACGGCAAAATGATCAGCAGCGACGCCAAGAGTGGCGAAAAGTTGTGGGAAGCGAGTTTTCCCAATAGCGGCTATCAATCACCGCAAGACTTGATGGTCGTCAACGACTTGGTGTGGTTGGCGCCGTTGACGTCGGGCAAGGACAGCGGCGTTTACACCGGACGCAATCCGAGAACCGGTGAAGTCGTCAAGTCGTTCGCGCCCGATGTGGACACGTATTGGTTTCACCACCGCTGCTACATCGCCAAAGCGACCGATAACTTTTTGATGCCGTCGCGGACCGGGATCGAGTTTGTCGATCCGGACAAGGAACACTGGGACATCCATCACTGGGTCCGCGGGGGGTGTTTGTATGGCGTGATGCCGTGCAACGGGTTGACCTACGCACCGCCACACAATTGTGCGTGTTATCCGGAAGCCAAGCTGTTCGGGTTCAACGCCCTGGCGCCGCTGGCCCCCACGCGACCGATCCCGACCAAGGTTCTGGAAGCGGGACGGCGTGAGAAAGGCCCAGCGTTTGGAGCGGAATTGGCCGCGGCCGAACCGACCGGTTCGACGCCGGCGGATGACTGGCCGACGTATCGTCACGACGCGGGCCGCAGCGGCACGACCAGCAGCCCGATTTCCGAGGACGTCGATTCCAAGTGGACGGTCAACCTGGGTGGCCGTCTGACCTCGCCGGTCATCGCCGGTGGCAACGTTTACGTGGCTCAGATCGACCAGCACACCCTGCACGCTTTGGATGAGAAGTCGGGCGAATCAAAATGGACCTTCACCGCCGGTGCACGGATCGATTCGCCGCCGACGATTCACCGCGGCCGAGTCGTCTTCGGCGGTGCCGACGGATGGGTGTATTGCTTGACCACCGACGGAGAATTGGTCTGGCGCTACCGTGCCGCGCCGCTGGATCGTCGCGCGATGGCGTACGAACAACTGGAATCCTTGTGGCCGGTCCACGGCAGCGTTCTGATTCACGACGACACGGTGTACACCGTCGCCGGACGATCCAATTTCCTGGACGGCGGGCTGCGTCTGCTGCGTCTGGATTTAGCCACCGGCAAAAAACTTTCCGAAACGATCATGGATGAAACCAATCCCGACAGCGGCAACAACCTGCAGGAAAAAATTCAGATCCTGCAAATGCCGGTCGGGCTTCCCGACATCTTGTCCACCGACGGGCGGCACATTTACATGAAGTCTCAGAAATTTGACTTCGAAGGCAACCGGCTGGAGATCGGACCGAATTCCGGCGACTTCGCCACCCAGGCGTCCAAGCAACGCGGCGAGGACGCACACATCTTTGCACCGATGGGATTCCTGGATGACACCTGGTTCCATCGATCGTATTGGGTGCTGGGGCAAAGCTTTGCCGGTGGTCACGGCGGTTACTACCAAGCCGGCAAGTTCGCGCCTTCGGGTCGAATCTTGGTCAAGGGCGACGGGTACGTTTACGGTTACGGCCGCAAGCCACAGTACCTGCGTTGGACCACGGTGTTGGAACACCAATTGTTCTCCGCCGAGCAGAACCCGCCGGAGATCCCGGAGGGGTTTGGGAAGAAGCGTGGCGGCGGCGGCCCGTCCGCTCCTTCGGCCTCGTTCCCGAATTCGCCGAGCTTGAATCCGCAAGGCAAACCGATCACCGTCGAGGCCTGGATCACGTCGACGAAGCCTCAGGGTGTGATCATCGCCCGCGGCGGGCCGTCCGCCGGATTTGCCCTGACGCTGAAAGCCGGCAAACCACAGTTCTTGGTTCGCGGCGAACAGGGACTCGCCACCGTCGAAGGACCCAAACGGATCGTC
>NZ_JBFHKV010001088.1:0-2828 GCF_041595215.1 Stieleria sp.
ACCATCGAGAGAACTACGGCATACTGACGATCGATTGGGAATCAGCCGATCCGACGCTGAGCTTCGAGATCCGCGACATCGAAGGAGATCCAGTGATCGAACAAACGCGAAAACTTTCCGACCTGCGTGGTCGGTGAGGCGGGGCAGGGCGGCTCGCGCCCTGACGCTAACAACAACCACCCCATTTGGTGCCAAACGGCCGATACAAACGACAAACCGTTGGCGGCTTCCGGGACGATCAAGACTCGCCCTGACCCGCATTCTCGCGTAGAATAGTGGCTGTGGTTCAGGTGCGTCATGATCGGACAGACCTGAACCCGCCCGCCTTCCCCCCCAATCGAAACCCGCGTGAAAGCCTCCCGGTTTTCCACCATGTTTTCCCGCCTTCCCCTTGGGTCCCCCAAGAAAAGATGCCTGCCGTGTATCCTCCTCGCCGGTTTCTTGCCATCAGGCCATTGGCCGTCGTGCTGTTGCTAGTCACCGCAACCGTCGGCGTCTCCGCCCCCAATCCCCAAGACAAACAAACGCGTTCGGATGAGCAAGAGAAGTTCTTTGAGAACGAGGTGCGTCCGCTATTGGTGCAGCACTGTGTCGAGTGCCACGGGCCGGATGATCAGTCGGGTGAATTGCGACTCGATCGCCACGACCATTTCAAGCGAGGCGGCGGCAGCGGACCGGTTGTGGTTCCGGGCGATGTCAACGCGAGTCGACTGATTCGTGCGATCGGCTATCAAGACAACGACTTGCAAATGCCGCCGGACAGCAAGTTGCCCGAGGAAGCGATTCGTGTTCTTTCCGAATGGGTTCGCAGGGGAGCGTATTGGCCGGAGGACGTGACGCAGACACAACCGACCGTCAATCTGTCACCGCAAGAACACATCGAGGCACAACGTCAATCGCATTGGTCCTACCAACCGATTTCACCCACCGACCCACCGACGATCGCGGAGCTGGCGACGCGTGTGGGGCAAGAGCAGCTGGACGCGTTTGGTGGCGACGGCATGACGACGATCGACCGTTTCGTGCTGGCTCGGTTGGCCGAGGGCGGGCTGGCGCCGAACCCGCGAGCCGATCGCCGCACGCTGATTCATCGGGCCTACCACACGCTGCTGGGATTGCCGCCGACCTACGAACAGGTCGAGGAGTTCGTCGCCGATGAGCAGCCCGACGCCTTTGCCCGGCTCGTCGACCGTCTGTTGGACAATCCACACTACGGAGAACGCTGGGCGCGGCACTGGTTGGACATCGCACGCTATGGAGACACGAAAGGCTACTTGGCCGGAAACATGGAAACGCGTTACCCGTATGCGTTCACCTATCGCGACTATGTGATCGACGCCTTCAACAGCGACAAGCCCTTTGACCAATTCGTGATCGAGCAGCTTGCCGCCGACCAATTGAACTTGGCCGAAGACGCACGCAGCGCGCTGGCCGCCATGGGGTTCTTGACCGTCGGTCGGCGATTCATGAACCGTCAACACGACATCATTGACGACCAAATCGACGTGGTCACCCGTGGGTTTCTCGGCATGAGCGTCGCCTGTGCCCGATGCCACGACCACAAGTACGATGCGATCCCGACGGCCGACTACTACTCGCTCTACGGCGTCTTTGCCAGCTCGGAAGAACCTGCAACGCTGCCGTTGTTGGGCGATCCCGAACCCTCGCCGCAATACGACGCTTTCCTCAAAGCCAAAGCCGAAAAACAACAAGAAGTCGACCAGTGGGTCGAAGAACGCCGCCAGGGAATCGAAAACGAGTTGCGTTCACGCGTCGCCGATTATCTGGTTTACATCGCCAAGTCACTGCCCCAGTACAGCAAAGGCAAGGTGCAGCCCCAAGGGAAGCGGGGGGCGTTGCGTTTGCCGGCGGTCCGACGCTGGCAAGATTACCTGCTTAAACCGTCCGAGTCGTCGCTGCCCGTCTGGGAACTGCTTCGCCAGTTGGCCGCGCTGCCGCCCGAAACATTCGCCAACGAAGCAGCGGCGGTCTACCAACAAGCCAAGCCGGCGGTGCCCGAGCGGTTGTTGAAGGCGTTGCGAGAGGCCCAGCCGAAATCCTTGCCGGATGCCGCGCAAGTCGTGGGCGATCAATTGGAAGCGGTTTACGGACAGTGGCTTGAAGCCCGCAAGAAAGACGAGAGTCTGGAACAGTTGCCAGACGCCGATGACGAAACGTTGCGGCAGGTGCTGTGGTCCGCCAACGCACCGACGACCCTGGATACCGGCCAAGCGATCGCGCATTTGGATCAGGCCGAACGTGGCAAATACAACCAGCTGCTCAATGGAGTCAACGGAGTCAGCGTCACACATCCGGGCGCACCGGGGCGTGGCATGGTGATGGTGGACAAGCCCAAGCCGGTCGAACCGGTGATCTTTCGACGCGGTGTGCCCGGCAATCGGGGCGACCGCGTCCCACGACGATTTCTACAGGTCTTGGCGCACGTCGATGGCGGCGAGCCCTTTCAACAGGGCAGCGGTCGGCTGGAATTGGCCCGAGCGATTGCCGATCCCAAGAATCCGCTGACCGCTCGGGTGATTGTCAACCGCGTCTGGCAACACCAATTCGGCGAAGGCCTTGTCCGCACGCCAAGCGACTTTGGGATTCGCGGTGAACTTCCGACGCATCCGGAACTGCTCGACCACCTCGCCGCAGAGCTGATCGCCGATGGCTGGTCCATCAAACGGCTGCAACGTCGCATCATGCTCTCGGCGACCTGGCAACAATCCAGCCACACACGCCCCGACGCGATCGAGACCGATCCCGAAAACCGACTGCTATGGCACATGCCACGACGGCGGATGGAATTCGAACCACTGCGTGATCGT